>JBEKVF010000030.1:0-12420 GCA_049514295.1 Acidimicrobiales bacterium | reverse complement strand
GGATTCCGTTGCCGATCCCGCTCGAGAGGACCCCCGGTGCATGGACGGATTCGCTGGCCCACCAGGTGACGAACCCGACGAAGATGAGCGCCATCAGACCCGAGAGTCCGAGCGCCATCAACCCGAGCGCGCGGAGTACGAGGGCAGGCAGGTCAATGCGCCGCGCCACGGAGACGGCCGCGGCTGTGGCGAACATGAGCGCGACCACAGCCGCAAGGGCCGCGACCACGAAGAGCGCGCTGTACACGGGTAGGCCCCCGTTGCGGTCGTGGTGGCTCAGGTGGTGTGCCCACGCCAGCGCGCCACCCAGCAGGACCGCCGCGATCGCGGCAGACGTGACCGCGCGAAGGAGAGGCCGGCGCAGAACCTTCCAGTCACCGCTGCGGACGCGGCTTCCGAACATCGGCAGTGCGCACAGCGCGGCCAAGAGGACGATCGCGCACCCAACGGCGGCCGCCACGGTGACTGCGTCGAAACTCGAGCTCGCCACCCAGCGATCGGACCTCGGTGTCCCCGCGAGCCAGTTGTCCGTGAACTTGCCGAAGATGGCCAACGCGACGAGGAACAGTGCCCATCCGCACAAGACGAGCACCGACCCGGCTCGGACACGCTCTTCGGGGCCTTGGGCAGAACCGATCAGGCCAGCCGCCCGGGCCCGCTCCGCCAGGCCGGAGCGGGCCAGCCCCAGCCGATGACGGATGGGCACGTCGCTGGCCGTCGCGTACGTGTCCTCCAGCAGCGCTGCCATCTCGCCGCCGTAGCGGGACCGCCACTGCGCCGGGTACCAGCGGATCATCCGTTCGAAAGCGCCTTCGCTCATAGGAGCACGCCGATCACCGGCAGGCTGACACCGATCCCGAGCCGCAGCGCACCCTCGTCCGCCAGCGTCCGCATCTCGCGCACCGCCGCCTCCAGCGCCACCCGGCCGGCACCGGTGATGCGGTAGGGGCGGCGTCTCTCGTCGCTGCCGACAGGCTCGGGCTCAATGAGCCCTCGCTCCTCGAGCCGGGCAATCGCCCCGTACAAGGACCCGGGACCGAGGGTGACCCCGGCGAATTTCTCGATGTCCTTGGTCAGCGCGTAGCCGTGCTTCGGGCCGCCGGCCAGGCTGGTGAGAATCAGGACCGGGGGTTCGTTGCTCCGGCCGAGGCCCCCCTTCGGCGATGTGGCGTGCCGTGCCATGTCCGCCAGAGTACTACGTCAGACGTAGTAATGGCCAGCGGCCGCTCATCCCTCGGGTTTTGGGCGCCCCGAGAGACCATCCCGATGCCAGACGCCGCCCGCCGGCGCACGCCAGGATCGTCCACGCGGTGGGCGTCCACCCGAAGACAGCGTCCTGTCGGTAGCGCCCGCCGAGTGCCACCACATCTGCTTCGGAGACGCCGCAGACCGCGACCCCCTCCTCCCGGTGCCCCGTGACCGGATCCACGCCCAGCGTCGGCCACTGCACACCTGCCAGGGACCGCAGATCGGCCTCCAGTGCCGCCTGCCGCCGCCGGTTCTCCTCCTCACCGGGTCGCTCGTCGCCCGGGTCCCACGCGGTCAGGACGTGCACCGGCTCGTGAGATGCCCAGGGCCATTCGCCCACCTCACCGGGTGGGGCGGAGCGGACCACGACGTTTCGCCCACCCGCCCGCGCGATCTCGACGACCGTCCGGGCATAGCTCTCCCAGGGGTCGCCGGGCGCCAGGGGCATGGCCGGCACCCTACGCTCGACGCGAACATGGAGCCGGTGGTGACGCCGCTCCCTCTCCCGACCCTCCTGTCACAGGCGCTCGTGGCCCACACGATCGAGCTGGACAACGAAGCAGAGCACCTGCTCCCCCACCGGACGAGCCGTGCGGACGACCCCGAGGCGCGACAGGACGCTCCCTGGCTCGTGTCGTACGTCCTGTGGTCAAACGTGCTGCAGTTCGTGGACGGCGCTGGCGTCACCGTGGCCGAGCTGCGCGAGAGGGCACGCACGAACAGGCTCCTCCTCGGAGGCCTCCGGCGCTGGGGATACGTCACGCTGACGCCTCCGGCGGGGGCAACATTGAAGAACCCGCCACAGGACGGAGTCGTCGTCCGCACCACCAAAGCCGGCCGGCAGGCCAGGGACGTCTGGCGCACCCTCCCCGCCGCCATGGAGGAACGCTGGCGTTCCCGCTTCGGCGATGGGGCCGTCGACCACCTGGAGCGCGCGCTCAGGGCGGTCTTCGAGAACCTGCCCATCGACCCTCCGGCCTACCTCCCTGTCGTGCTCCCGACGCAGAACGGCAAGTCGGAGCCAGCACTCCCGAGGACGGCGACCACCGGTGCGGCCACCGCTCGCACGTCCGCCGCGGACATGTCGCAGCTCCTCTCCGGGGTCCTGGTCGCGTTCACCGTCGACTTCGAGCGGGAGTCGCGGATCTCCCTCCCCATCAGCGCCAACACGGTGCGCGTCCTCCATCCTTCGGGCGTGCGCATCCGCGATCTGCCCCGGTTGACGGGGGTCTCGAGGGAGGCCAATGCGATGTGCGCGGGCTGGCTGGAGCGCCACGGCTGCGCGGTGGCGGAGCCGGACCCGGCAGTCACCCGCGGCAAGCTGCTCCGCCTCACCGACAAGGGGCAGCGGGTGCAGCAGAAGTACCGGCGCCTTCTCGACACCACAGAGGTGTCGTGGCGGGCGACGTACGGTGCGGATACCGTCGACGACCTCCGGGCGGCGCTCCAGCGCGTCGTCGGGGACGGGACGCTCGCGTCGTCGCCGCTGGCCCAGGGACTCGAGCCCTACCCCGACAATTGGCGCGCCGGCGTGCGGCAACGCCCTGACACGTTGCCGCACCACCCTATGGTCCTGCACCGCGGGGGCTACCCAGATGGCAGCTGAGAACCCCCGGGTTGACGGCACGGCGGATGTGGCAGGCTTGACCGGTGCACCCTTTTCGCCGCGACGGCGCGTTGCGCCGCCTCGCCGACGAGGACTTCGACGTGCTGGTCATCGGAGGCGGGATCACCGGGGCCGGGGTCGCTCTCGATGCCGCTAGCCGCGGCCTCAGGACCGCCCTGGTCGAGAAGGGTGACTTTGCCTCGGGCACGTCGTCGAAGTCGTCGAAGATGGTCCACGGCGGCATCCGCTATCTCCAGCAGCGCGAGTTCCGGCTGGTCTACGAGAACCTCACCGAGCGGCAGCGCCTGCTCAACAACGCGCCGCACCTGGTCGCACCGTTGCCGTTTCTCATCCCGCTCTTCGGGCGTGACGGTGTCGTCTCCAAGACGGTCGCCCGCTCGTATTCGTCCGCGCTCTGGATGTACGACCTGACCGGCGGCCTGCGCATCGGGGAGCGCCACAGGGAGGTCGACAAGGACGAGGCCCTCGCACACCTTCCGACGCTGAACACCGACCACCTGGTGGCGGGATTCCTCTACTTCGACGCACGGGCCGACGATGCGCGACTGACCCTGGCCCTGCTGCGGACGGCGGCGTTCGAGTATGGGGCGGCTGTCGTCAATTACGCCCCGGTCACCCGGCTCACGACGGGCGGCGATGGGGCCACCGACGGCGCGATCGTGCGTCCGTCCGGCGGTGAGACGGAAGAGTTCCAGATCCGGGCCCGCGTGGTGGTGAACGCGACGGGCGTGTGGGCCGACGCGATACGCGCACTTGACGAGGGTGCAGACCCCCACGCCATCCGCCCCGCCAAGGGTGTCCACATCACCGTGCCCGCCGACCGGCTGCCCTGCGACATCGCAGCGGTCATCCCGGTGCCGAAGGACAAGCGCTCCATCTTCGTCGTGTCCTGGCCTGAGACCGATCTCGTCTACCTCGGCACGACCGACACCGACTACACGGGTCCCCTCGACGACCCTGCATGCACGCCCGAGGACGTGGACTACCTGCTCGAGGCCGCCAACAACGTCACGACCTCGCATCTCACGAGAGCCGACGTGACCGGTGTCTGGGCCGGTCTGCGCCCCCTTCTGGCACGACCGACCAAAGGCCAGCACGTCTCGGAGAGGACCTCCGACCTGTCCCGCCGCCACACCGTTCGCGTGTCGGCACACGGCGTCGTCACCGTCACCGGCGGCAAGCTGACCACATACCGCAAGATGGCACAGGACACCGTCGACGCTGTGGTCAATCGTCTGGGCGAGTCCCCCCGGCGGCGGCGCTGCATCACGAAGTCCCTTCCGCTCATAGGCGCAACGACCAAGACCCGGGACCCCGTGGCGCTGGCCCAACCTCAGGCGCGACTCCTGAGTCGCTACGGCACCGAATCCGCCGCGGTGCGCGCCGTGGCGGATGGCCGTCCCGAGCTGCTCGAACCGGCGATGGCGGGGCTGCCCTACACGGGCGCTGAGCTCGTGTACGCCGCCCGCGAGGAGATGGCGCAGACGCTTGACGACGTCTTGTCGCGCCGGACACGCGCCACCATCCAGCGTGCGCAGGCCAGCATGGATGCCGCGGCAGCGGTCGCCGCATTGATCGCTCCCGACATGGGCTGGGACGAGCAGGAGGCGGCCGACCAGGCTGCCCGGTTCATCGAGTCGTGCCAGAAGGAGCTCCTGACCGCCGGGCTCGACTTGCCGTGACGACACCCACCCCCGCCACTCCCATCGACGCGAGGGCCGCGGACGTCACGGATCGTCTGGGCGCGGCGACGGTCGAGGTGCCCACCGCCGTCCTCGACCGCATCGCAGCGAGCGGCGCCACGGTGGTGACCGACGACGACGCTCGGGCCGAGGCCGGACGTGACTGGTGGCCGCTGGCCATCGGCTGGGCGGCCGAGGGAGCCGTGCCGCAACGGCCGGCGGTCGTGGTCCGGCCCACCTCGGTCGCACAGGTGGCCGAGGTCCTCGCGGCCTGCAACGAGGCCGTCGTCCCGGTGACCGCGGCGGCGGGACGCAGCGGGGTGTGCGGCGGGTCGATCCCCGTGCACGGGGGCGTGGCCCTGGACATGACGGGCCTCGACGGGGTCGTACGCGTCGACGAGACATCCCTCACGGCGGACGTCCGGGCGGGCACCTTCGGCCCGGACCTCGAGGCAGCGCTCGGAGAGGTCGGCGACGGCTACACCGTCGGCCACTGGCCCCAGTCAATGGACCTCTCGACCGTGGGTGGGTGGTTGGCCTGCCGGGGGGCTGGGCAGTACTCGACCCGGTACGGGAAGATCGAGGACATGGTCATCGGCCTCGAGGTCGTACTGGCCGACGGCCGCATCCTGCGCACGGAGGGCCACGGCCCCCGTGCCGCCACGGGGCCGAACCTGACCCAGCTCTTCGTGGGCAGCGAGGGCACACTCGGCGTCATCACCGAGGCCCGGCTCCGCCTCCACCCCCTGCCGACCGCCCAGGAGCGTCGCGCCTTCGGCTTCACCACGTTCGCCGGCGGCCTCGAGGCGTGCCGCAAGATCCTCCGCCGAGGGGCGACGCCAGCGGTGCTACGCCTCTACGACCAGACGGAGTCGGCCCGCAATTTCGATCAGCCCGACACCAACGTTCTCATCGTCCTCGATGAGGCCGACCCCGACATCCTCTCGGCCACGCTCGCGATCGTCGACGCCGAGTGCGGCGACGCGGCGGACGCGCACACGCTCGACCGCGAGCTGGTGGAGCGTTGGCTCGGCCACCGCAACGACGTCTCCGCTCTCGCGCCCCTGTGGCGCGGTGGCATCGTCGTGGACACCGCCGAGGTGTCCGGGCCGTGGGCTGCACTGCCCGGTCTCTTCGACGAGGTCATTGCCGCGCTGACGTCCATTGAGGGCACCCTCGCCGCATCGGCGCACCAGTCCCACGCCTACACCGACGGAGCGTGCCTCTACTTCACATTCGGTGGGCGCGGTCCCGAGGGGGACGCCGAATGGCGCGAGCGCTACTACCGACGGGCCTGGGATGCCGTCATCGACGCCACGTCCGCCCACGGCGCAGCCATCAGCCACCACCACGGCATCGGGCTCAACCGCTCCCGGTTCCTGCCGCGCGCCCTCGGGCCGGGCTTCGAGGTCCTTCGTCGCCTCAAGGCGACCTTCGACCCGGCAGGCATCCTGAACCCCGGCAAGTTCGGCCTGTCCTCCCCGTTCGGCCCCGCACCCTGGGCATGAGCCGGCCGGGGGGCAGCGTCCTCGTCGTCGACGTCGGCACTTCGGGAGTGCGCGCGGCGATCGTGCGGCCCGATGCCACGATCGAGCACGAGCATCATGTCCCGCTGCTACCCGACTCTCCGGCCCCGGGCCTCGTCGAGTTCGATGCGACGAGGATGGCCGACGCTGTCCTCACAGTCGCCGGGGCGGCCCTCGCGGATGGCGGACCGGTCGCCGCCGTCGGCATCGCAAACCAGCGGGCCTCGAGCATCGTCTGGGAGCGCGCCAGCGGGCAGCCCGTTGCCCCGGGCATCGGCTGGCAGGACCTGCGAACCGTCGGGACCTGCCTCGTCCTCCAGGGTGAGGGGATCCGCCTGGCGCCCAACGCGTCGGCCACCAAGGTGATGGCGATCCTCGACGAGGTCGACCCCGAGCGGTCGCGTGCCGAGCGGGGGGAGCTCTGCTTCGGCACGGTGGACAGCTGGGTCGCCTGGACACTCTCGGGTGGCGCCGCGTCAGGCGCCGACGCACTCCACGTCACCGACGCCACCAACGCCGCAGTGACCGCGCTCATCGACCCCGTCACCATCGGCTGGGACGATCCGTTGCTCCAGAGGCTGAAGATACCGCTGCCGATGATGCCGACCGTGGTCGACTCCTCCGGGGAGATCGGTGCCGCCACGGCGCTCCCCGGCGCACCGCCGATCTGTGGCATGGCGGGTGACCAACAGGCGTCCCTGGTCGGCCAGGGCTGCACCCTCGCCGGACTGGCCAAAGCGACCTTCGGCACCGGCGGGATGCTCGATCAGTGCACCGGTACTGGCCCCGGGCCCGGCGGCACGGCCCGGGGCGGCGCCGGCACGTTTCCCATCGTCGCCTTCCGTGTGGGCGGGCAGGCAACCTGGGGCACCGAAGCGGTGATGCTCTCCGCCGGCACCTGCGTCGAGTGGCTGCGCGACGACCTCGGGCTCCTCGCCACAGCCCAAGAGTCCGAAACTGTCGCGTTGCAATGCGCGACCTCCGGTGACGTCTGGTTCGTCCCGGCGCTCCTGGGCCTGGGGACTCCTGTCTGGGATTTCGGGGCCCGGGGCACCCTCGTCGGGCTGACGAGAGGATCAGGACGGCCCGAGATCGTCCGGGCTGTCCTGGAGGGTGTGGCTCATCGCGGTGCGGACCTGGTCGACGCGTCGGAGAACGACAGCGGGTATGCCATCGAGTCCCTGCGCATCGACGGGGGGATGTCGGAAAACACGGTGTTCGTCGAGGCGCTGGCCGACGCAATCGGCCGACCGGTGGAGATCTCCCCCGTCCTGGAGGCCACCACACTCGGCGCAGGCCTGCTGGCCGGACTGGCCGTCGGTACCTACGGTTCGACCGACGAGTTGGCGGGCACATTCATGCCTCGCCGAACGGTCGAGCCTCGAAGTGACGACGCCGGGCGGGCCGCTGCACGGGAGCGCTGGCTCGCGGCTCGGGCCAAGGCCGAGGCAACCATCCCGGAGCTCTCGGGCATCTCCTTCTGAACAGGATCGCTCCCGGTCAGAAGGAGATCACTGCCTCCCGAGTGACCCTCTCCCCGGGTCAGACCTACTTGGCTGCGTGCTTGGGGCTGCGCCGGCGCCACCGGGCGACGATCACCAGGGCCGCTCCCAGCAGCAGCTCTGCTGCACCGATCATCCACTCCCGGGACAGCGGCGGGCCCCGGGCGGGGCCCGCCTTTACGAGCGGCCGTGGGCCAGCGCCTCGTCCCAACTGGAGCCGGCCTGGAGGAGCGCCCGGAAGCCCATCAGCTGCCGCGGCTTGCCGATGGCCATGACGGCACGCAGACGACCGGCGCGACCGAACAGCGCGACGAACTTTCCCTCCTCCAGCGAGCCCTCGATGACGAGCACCTCGTCGTCGCCTCCGGGGTTCCCGAGCACCTGGAGGCGGACGCCGTACTGGTCCGACCAGAAGTACGGGATCGGGGTGAACGGCGGTGCGTCCGCCCGACCGGCCATCAGACTGCGCGCCGCGGCGACACCCGCCTCCGCGGCGACCTGCCAGTGCTCAATCCGGATCAGCTCCTCGCCACCGTCGTGGCGCCAGTTCCATCGCGCGATGTCCCCCGCCGACACGATGCCGTCGGCGGCGAACAGCCGGTCGTCGCACACCACGCCGTTCTCCAGGGTCAGTCCGGAGTCGGCGAGCCACCCGGTCGTCGGAACGACGCCGATGCCGACCACGACCACGTCGGCCGCCAGAGCCTCGCCCCCCGCGAGGTCGACCACGAGCCCGCTCGCCGCTCCCGCCCCCTCCCCCTCGACCGGGCCCCTGCGGACGCCCTGCACCGCGACACCGGTGCGCAGCTCGACACCATTGGCGCCGTGCAGCGACCCGCAGTGCGCGCCCAGCACCGGACCGATGACGTTGCGCAACGGGACGTCGAGCGCCTCGAGCACCGTGACCCGGCACCCCAACCCGGCACAGGTCGAGGCGACCTCGGCGCCGATGAACCCGGCCCCGATCACGACGACGCGCGGCGACTCGAGCGCTGTCACGGCGCCGCGCAGGGCGAGGGAGTCGTCGAGGGTCCGCAACGTGAAGAGGCCGTCGCGCTGGCTCAGGCCCTCCGTGCCGGGGAACTGGCGCGGCGTGGCGCCCGTGGTGATCACGATGGCGTCGCCGTCGAGCACGGCGCCGTCGTCGAGCTCGACCTTGCGACCTTCCACGTCGAGCCGCACCGCGCGGCGGCCCAGCACCTCGTGGACCCGCAGCTCGCTCGACCGCCGCTTGTCGGCGAGCACGGACTTCTCCGGCGGCCACGTCCCGGCCAGGACCTGCTTGGACAGCGGGGGCCGGTCGTAGGGAAGGTGCCGCTCGTCCCCGACGAGCGAGATCGTCCCCTCGAAGCCCTCCTTGCGCAACGTCTCGACAGCTCGCCACCCGGCCAACGAAGCGCCGACGACGACGGTGGTGCCGTCCGGGGCCAGGCCGCCCGCCGGCGTCACTGACCGAACATGGCCATCCACTCCTCAGCGGAGCGGGGCCGGAAGACGTAGTTCCACCGCCTGGTCTCACCCATGCTCTGGGAGGGATCCGCCGAGTAGAGGTGGCCGGGGAAGAGGATGGCGTCGTCGGGGACCCGGGCCAGCCTGGTGTGGATGGACTCGTACATGGCGAGCGGGTCGGAGCCGGGGAAGTCGGTCCGCCCGCACCCCTCGAGAAAGAGGGTGTCGCCCGCCACCAGCCGGCCGTCGACGAGGAAGCACTGGCTGCCCGGCGTGTGGCCGGGGGTGTGGATCAGCTCGACGCCCACCTGCCCGACCCGCAGTACCTCGCCGCTGTGATGACCGACGAGGTCCGACTCGCCCACGCCCGTGGTGCGCTCCACCCAGGGCACCTCGTCGGCCTGCACGTGGACCGGCACCTGCACCTTCTCGAGGAGCGTGCTGATCCCCTCGAGCGACCAGCCCCCCATCTGCCCGCCGAGGTGGTCAGGGTGGAAATGGGTCCCGAGGACGCCCGTCAGCCGCATGCCGTCCGCCTCGAGGATGTCGAGGAGGTCCTGCACCGCGTAGGCCGGGTCGACGACCACGGCCTCACCGGTCTCGCGGTCGCCGATGAGGTAGACGAAGTTGACCATCTGGCGGGCCATCATGTCGCCCCGCGCGAAGTCCCGGCCGGAGAGCAGCTGGCGGAAGTACACCCGGTCGGCGGTGGGGGCGTCACTCATCGCCCTCGCCTCCCGCGTCCCCGCCCGCCTCTGCTGCCAATGTCTCGAGCCTGGGCACCAGCTCCTCGACCTGGGCCCGGGTCTGGCGCAGGCGGCGGTCGAGCTCGTCGATCAGTGCGGTCGCCCGCTCCAGGCGGGCGACGAGCACGTCGACGTCGACCTCGCGCTGCTCGAAGAAGTCCACGATCGCATCGAGCTCGCGGCTGGCCTCGGTGTAGCTCAGCTGTTCCACGGGGGCGGGTTGGTCGGGGGCGGTCACCTCAGTCCTCATTCTCCTGCTCTTGTTCCTGCTCCATGTCTGCTCCCTCCACCCTGCTGCGGACGGTGCCGTCGGCGAACCTCGTCACGATCTCCTGCCGCTCGACGACGTCGGATGCGCTGCGCACCAGCGCGCCGTCGGCCGTCAGGGTCAGGCTGTAGCCGCGCTCGAGCTGGCGATCGACGTCGTAAGCGGACAGCAGCCGGCGCCACGAGTGCAGGCGCTCGTCCTGGCGCTCGATGTGCCCGAGGCTCAAGGGTCCGAGCCGGGCGGCGTGGGCGCGCACGGCCACCTCGCGTGACTCGAGCCGGTTGGGCGCCGACCGGCCGACGGACGACGCCTTCCTCACCAGGCGCTCGCGGTGCACGCGGAGCTGGTGCCGCGCCGCCGCGGTCAGGCGGCCACGGGCCTGCCGGTCGCGCGCCTGGGCGTCACCCAGGAAGGCGGGAACGCGCCGGGCCAGCAGCTCTGCCGGCTCCGCCACGTGGGCCGCCCACCAGCGCCTGGTCGACACGACGATCTGATGCCCGCACTCGGTGGGCGTAATGCAGGCACGCGTCGCGGCGATGTCGGCCACGGTCTCGTCACCGGTGTGACCGATGCCGGTGAACACGGGCTTGGTGGCCCCGGCCACGGCACGCGCCACGACCTCGGTCTCGAAGGCGGCGAGGTCGGCGCGCGCTCCCCCGCCCCGGACCATGGCGATGACGTCGCAGTCGCTCCGGCTGAGCACCTTGAGCGCGCGGGCGATGGCGGCCGGCGCGTGGGGCCCCTGCACGCTCACGGGGACCAGCGAGATGCGGAAGCCGAACCCCGAACCGGTCAGCTGGCCGAGGAAGTCCTGATACCCCTCGGTCCCCGGGCTGGCGATCAGCCCCACATGCATGGAGATGTCGGGCACCCGGAGGGAGCCGTTGCGCCCGAGCAGCCCCTCCGTCTCGAGCGTGCGCAGCAGCTGCGCGCGCTGGGCGGCCATGCGCCCCAGCAAGGCGGTGACGTCGACCTCGACGAGGATGAGGCTGATCTCCCCCTTGGCTCGATACAGGTCGAGCGTCCCGCGCAGCACGACGACCATGCCCTCAGTGAGCGCGATGCCCTCCTTGGAGAGCGCGTGCCGCAGCGGCGTCCACGAGCTGCGCCAGCACTTCACGTTGAGCGTGGGCACGCCACCGCGGGCCCGGGACGCCGGCGCCGCCCCGTCATCCCCCGGGTCGACCAGGCTCAGGTAGAGGTGACCCGACCGGTGGTCCGAGATGTGCTGGATTTCGCCGCGCACCCACAGGTGGCGGTTCCGGGGGAAGGCCGCGCCGAGTGCGCCCTCGACTTCCTCGTAGAGGCTGCCGATGGAGAGGACCCCGCTCCGGGCGCCGGGCTCGTCCCCGGGGTCGGGGTCGGCCGTGGGCAGGGGCTCGGGGCCGCCGGAACCGGGCCGGTGCTCCGGGGCGGCGGCCAGTGGCGGAGCCTCGGGATCGAAGAGTTGATGCGCACCACCGGACATCCTCGACACCCTACCGAGGCGCTGCTCGGTCACCTCGCCATCTGCGGGGTGGCACACTGGTGGTGACGGTGAGCCGGCCAGGTGGCCGCGGCATGGGCCGCTCTGCGGGACCGTGTCGAGGAAGGTCGGGACTCCACAGAGCAGGGTGCTGGCTAACGGCCAGTCGGGGCGACCCGCAGGACAGTGCCACAGAAAGGAAACCGCCGATGGCGGGCCCCCGGGCCCGCACAGGTAAGGGTGAAACGGTGCGGTAAGAGCGCACCAGCGCCGGGGGCGACCCCGGCGGCTCGGTAAACCCCACCCGGAGCAAGGCCAAGCGTGGGAAACGGGTTGCTCGCCCACCTCCCGAGAGGGAGGGTTCCCCAGGTAGGCCGCTCAGATGGATGGCCACCCAGGCTCCTCACGGAGCTGGACAGAATCCCGCCTACAGGCCGGCTCACCGTCAACTCACCGCGGCGGCGGTGGCCGTGGTCTCGCTGTCCGAGCCGTCGATGGGTCGACGCCCCTCCAGTGGTGGGGCGTCGGCGTCAATGCTCGAGTCGAAATGCACCCGACTCCAGCGTCAGCGACGGTTCGTCGAACCCGATCCCTTTCGGTGAGCACCCATGGAACCCGACGGATCACCTCTCGGCGAGGAGAGGCATGACAAGGGTCACGAAACGTTGAACGTCAGGCCGGTCGTCGGGAACGTCTCAGATCCACTCGTGTAGCTGATTTCGACGCCGTACTCCAGCTGTGTCGGAACGTCGCTGGCTTTGGCATAACCGTTGGCAACCTCCCACTGGAAGATGGCAGCGAGGTCCACCGACCCGGAGCTGGTCTGCGAGTCACGGAAGAACATCAGCTCGCAGTTGTCCTCGTTCGCCGTGGTGCACGTCGTGCTCCCGCCCGGCCCGTTGGCGAG
>JBEKVF010000029.1:0-12505 GCA_049514295.1 Acidimicrobiales bacterium | reverse complement strand
TCGTGGCCCGCGGCCAGGCAGAACGCATTCTTGAGCTCACCGCCCACGGCCAGGGTGGGCATGGCAGGGAACGGCAGCCGCACGGGAAGCGGGGCGTAGCCCCGCGAACGGCGGAGGGGCACTTCGTGGCCCGCGTCGACCCGGACGACCGAGTCGTCACACGGGACGTGGATCGGCCGGTCGTGCACCAGCCAGGCATCGGCGATGGGCGCCAGTCGCTTCCGGGCGTCCTCATCCTCGAAGCAGATGGGCTCGTCGGTCAGGTTGCCGCTGGTCATCACCAGTACCCGAGGAGGCGTCGTCGATCCGCCGGGCACGGCCTGAAAGAGGAGGTGGTGCAGCGGCGTGTAGGGCAGGAGCACCCCGACCCTGGGGTTGCCCGGGGCCACCCGTGTCGAGAGCGCTGCGCCAGCTCGCTTCTCGAGCAGCACAATGGGGCGCTGGGGACTCGTCAGCTTGATCGCCTCTTCGGGATCGATCCGGGCCACCGTGAGGGCCCCGTCGAGGTCGGGCACCATCACGGCGAACGGCTTGTCCTGCCGGTGCTTGCGCAGACGCAGCCGCTCGACCGCTGCGTCGGAGGTGGCGTCGCACGCCAGGTGATAGCCGCCGAGGCCCTTGATGGCGACGACCTCACCCTGGGCCAGTGCCTCCTGGGTGGCGGCGAGCGCGGCATCGGATTCCTCCACCACACCGAGCGCACCCTCGAACCAGATGTGGGGGCCGCATTCGGCGCACGCGACGGGTTGGGCGTGGAACCGCCGGTCAGCGGGATCGTGGTATTCCGCCGAGCAGGCGTCACACAGCGCGAACTCCCGCATGGTCGTGTTGGGGCGGTCGTAGGGCAGGCGGATGGTGATGGTGAACCGGGGCCCGCAGTTCGTGCAGTTGATGAAGGGGTAACGGGCACGACGGTCCGTCGGATCCGACAGCTCGGCCAGGCAGTCGTCACAGACGGCGACGTCGGGCGAGACGAAGGTACGTAGTGCACCGTCGCGGGGGCTCTCGACGATCCGGAACCCGACCTGGTGGGACGGTGGGCATGGCGTCGAGTCGACGCCGAAGATCTTGGCCAGCGGGGGCGCCTCGGTGACCAGGCGGGCCAAGAACCGCTCGACCGAAGCTGGTGGCCCCTCGACCTCCATGAAGACGCCCTCGGTGTCGTTGCCGACATGCCCGGCCAGCCCGAGCTCGCCGGACAGCCGGTGCACGAAGGGGCGGAACCCGACTCCCTGCACGACGCCGACCACCCGGACCCGCCTGCGCACCAGGGCGTCCGACGTGGTCAGGGCGGTCATGCGGTGAGCTGGCTTCGCCGCCCCAGGGTCACCGCGGCCTCGCGGTGCATCCGTCCGAAGTTGTAGTACGCCGCGCACGCCCCCTCGGAGGAGACCATGCAGGTGCCGATGGGGGTCTCCGGTGTGCAGGCCGTGCCGAACACCTTGCACTCCCAGGGCTTGATGACCCCCTTCAGCACCTCGCCGCACTGGCAGGCCTTGGGGTCGGCCACCCGCACCCCGGGGATCTGGTACTTGAGCTCGGCGTCGAATGCCGCGAATTCGGGGCGGAGTTTGAGGCCGCTCTGCGAGATGAAGCCCAACCCGCGCCACTCGAAGTGAGGCCGCAACTCGAACACCTCGGCCAGGATGGCGAGCGCGCGCGGGTTCCCCTCCTCCCGCACAACGCGCGAGTACTGGTTCTCGACCTCACAGCGACCCTCGCGAATCTGGGTCAGCAACATGGAGATGGCGTGCAGGATGTCGAGCGGCTCGAATCCGGCGGTGACCAGTGGCAGGCCGTACTCGGAGGGCACGAACCGGTAGGGACGCTGCCCGACGACCGTCGAGACGTGACCGGGACCGAGGAAGCCGTTGAGCCTCAGGTCGGGTGACTCCAGGATGGCGCGCAGGGGCGGAACGATCGTCACGTGGTTGGAGAACACGGTGAAGTTGGGGACACCCTTCGCTTTGGCCTGCAGCAATGTGAGCGCCGTCGACGGCGCTGTCGTCTCGAAGCCGACGGCGAAGAAGACGACCTGCCGGTCGGGGTTGTCGATGGCGATCTTCAGGGCATCGAGTGGGGAGTACACGAAGCGGATGTCCGCGCCTTCGGCCTTGGCCCTGAGGAGGTTCCCCTGGCTGCCCGGGACCCGCATCATGTCGCCGAACGAGGTGAAGATGACACCGGGCTCGCGGGCGACCGAGATGGCGTCGTCCACCCGACCCATGGGGATGACACACACTGGGCAGCCCGGGCCGTGGACCAGCTCGACATTGGCCGGCAGGACATGTTCGATCCCGTGCCGGTAGATGGTGTGCGTGTGGCCCCCGCAGACCTCCATGAACTTGAAGTGATCATCGCCGGACAGGGTGGTGATCTGGGCCACCAGGGCCTGGGCCGCCGTCGGGTCCCTGTACTCGTCGACGAACTTCATGGTGCGCTACGCCGCCCGACCGAGCTTGGCGAGCTCGTCGGACACCCCGAGGACCCCGGCGATGACCTCGGCCCTGCGTTCAATGACGTCACGGGCTATGGAGAGACCACCCGAGACCAAGTCCCGCACCTCCTCGGAGGTGGTGATGGTGTGCCAGGCATCCTCGAGCTCGGACCAACCCTCCGAACCGGCGCGGCTGCCTAGTGCAAAGCCGACGATGACTCCGATGACGACACCCATGTCAACTACCTCCTGTATCACTGGAAATTTTCGATGACCAGAATGCTTGAAGCTCCTCTTCGTAGGCTTGGCCCATCAGCTGCAGCGAGGCCAGGGCCAGGGCCGCCTCTTCTTCGTCGATCTTGGACATGGCGAAGCCGACATGGATCAGCACCCAGTCGCCGGACTGCAGGTTCTCGTCCTCGAGAAGCCCGATGTTGATGATCCTCGTGACCCCCGACACGTCGACCAGCGCCAGGTGCTCATGCACGTCGGAGAATTCCTTGAGCTGCCCGGGGATGCCGAGGCACATGTCGAGTCCTCCTACGATTCCTTCTCGGCGAAGATCTCGACCCTGATGTCCACCTCGGGCTCGACCTTCAACATGAGTACTTTCGGAGGCTGCATCCCGAATTCGCGGATGTCGAATCGGGACGACCCCTCGAGGCTGATCGTGGTGTCGTCAATGGCGCGAATGACCATGACATCTTCGTGCCGTTTTGACACGCCCCGGAACGTGATGTCCCCGCTGACCTTGTAGCTGGCCTGATTGCCATCCCGCTCAATGTCTGCCAAGACCCCCTCGATCGTGGGGTAGCGGCGGGCGTCGATCCGCTTCTGGAGCTCACGATCCTCCATCCGGTTGCCCGACGACAATCGATCAACGGACAGCGAGAGTTTCCCGACTGGCGTCGCTGTCACGTCGATGGCGCCATCGGAGTCGAGCGCCAGCTCCACATAGCCCTCCAGGCCGCTCGTGTTGGAGTGGATGGGGTGCACGTTCGAACGCGCGTCGATCCACACCTGGGAGCGCTCAGGGGATATCACGTATCGGGCCACCAGCGCTACATCCTCCGCATCCGAAAATACCGGCCGACGTCCGGCAGTGCAGCCACGACGAACACGAGGCCGATGACCACCACGACGGCGATCACCCCGAGAAAGGCGTACCCAACGATGTCCATTTACATCTCCCTCATTTTTAGATACCGAGCGATGTCGGGAAGCGACTTCAAGACGAGGCCGGCCACTGCGGCCACGAGCAGTGATGTGAAGAGGCGACGGATCATGAGGGATTCCCCTTTCCGGTGAGTTGGACGATGTCAGCAGCGAGTTCGAGGCATAGCTCCACAGCAATGTCTACCGCGGCCTCGACCGCGGGGGTGAGCCCCATGCCGTCCTGGAGGTCGGCCGGTTGACATCCGACGATTCGGATACGTCCCACCGACCCTCCGAGCCTGGACAGCGTGGCTAGCACGACATCGGGACTCATGGTGTGGGCATCGACCGCCGGAACCCCGGCTTCGGCCGCCGCGCTCGAGTCCTCGTCCACCTCGGGCTCAATGACAACCAGGGTGCCCGGCGCATCCCCCATTGGAACGGCGTCGATCAAGATCAGAGCGTCGTAGCCCTCGAGAAGTTCGTAGGCAAGGTGCACACCGCGGATGCCGAAGTCCTCCACGCGGACGCCGGGGGGAAGTGTGCGCGCGGCCAAACGGCTCGCCACCTCGACCCCGAAGGCATCATCTGTTTGGAAGACGTTGCCGATGCCGGCCACGAGCACGCCACCCTTCACGGTGTCTGCTCCTGATCTACCAGCGGCTCGACCTCGTCGGGGTGGAAGAAGAGATAACGGCCCTGCCAGATCAGCTCCTCGGTGGCGGGATCGTCATCGAGCGTGACCGCCACGTGAGTGTCGCCGTCCACATCCTTGAAGACACCGGCCACCGTGGCGGTCATGCCGTCGAGGAACATGTCCTGGGCGTCAGAGCGCTGCGATGGCCGGAGGCGCACGCCGGTTCCCTTGGTGACCGCCACGCCGGACAGCACCACCGTGTCGGTCCAGGGGTCGACGGCTGCATCGGCCTCCGGATCCCACCATGGGACGTCGGGGGAGGGATCGTCGAGCTCCGAGGGGGCAGCCGGGGCCACCGGCTTCATCTGGCCATGCAGTTGGCTCAGCGTCTCGGCCGACATATCGTCGCAGCGTTCGATGATGGCGGCCGCCCGCGGATCCGTACCCCGCGCCTCTGACTTCTCGTCGTCCGTCAAGGTCATGACCCTCAGTGCGAGGATCTCGTCGATCTCGAGGGAGTCGTAGAGGTCGCCTGGGCTCTGCGGGGCCACCTCAGGGTGGTCGTAGAGGATGATCGGCGAGGCGAGCACTACGTCCTCATCACCAATGAGCACGGGATACGCGCCGTCGCTGCGGCATGCCGCGACTGCGCCGGCGGCGTCGTGGGGAGGGTCGAGCAGGGAGATGAACCTGCCTCCGTCGACGGCCAGCATCGTATGCACCGCGACCAAACTGTGACCCATGGCATCGTCGCGGCGGAGGCTGGTCTCGCTCCACGGTGTGGTGTTCTCGACGGTGACGGTCACCTTGACATAGGGCGCGCTTGGGTCGGGCTGCTCGGTGGCCACGCGGACGATACCGCCAACCTGCTCGCGCCGCCTGACGAACCGGCCGACCACGGTGCCGTCGCCCGACCGGAGCACTTCGTGGGCCGTGTGGCCCGAGAAGGTGAAGGCCACCGTGGACCCGGCATCTTCAGTGGGGGAGTACGACACGGACAGGGGGTTCAGGTCAAGGATCTGGTCGACCCCTTCGTCCCACTCCGTGTGGAGCGTCCCATCCATCTCGAGGTAGTCGACTGGTTTGAATTCAGGATCCTCACCGGGACGGTCTCCGCGAGGCAGGATGGCTTCGACGCTCCGGTGCTGCGTCTGCAGGCAGCGGACGCGGACCGAGAGGACCGGGTCACTCCCCGGCTCGAGCAGGCACTCGGTCCGCATCGACCACCGCTCCGAGCCCTCTGCCTCGCTGAACGTCCGTGGGGTGAGCACGCCCCACTGGAACCGGACCTGGTTCTTCCGAGACGATGCCCGATAGGGGTAGAGCACGTAGCCCTCGTAGAGCACGGCGTCGGCGACAGACCGCGCCGCGTCGAAACGATCGGAGGCGTGCTCGCTCATTCGCCGTCCCGATTCGCTTCCTTCAGCAGGTGCTCAAAGGCCTGATCCCAGGTCGGGAGGCCCCGCGCGGACCGGTAGAGCTGGAGGTCGTCCAGCGTGTCGCGGCGGATCCGGATCCAGCTGCTGTTGGGGAAGTAGAGGTCCATCATCGACCGCCATACCGATGCCGGCATTTTGTACGATGCTTCGGACGACCAAGAGAGGGGTTCGGCCGAGAATCCGGACTCGCCACGGGTGAACACGGTGCCCGAGAACAGGAAGATCAGGGGCACGTCACCACCAGCGAGCGCATGCAGGTATTTGGCCCCCGCCACGTCGAAGTCGTACGTGCACTCGACGGGCAGGTCGAATTCGGTCTCGCCGTCGAAGCCGCCGATGGTCGTCGAGACGTGCGTCCACAGAAAAGGCCGGAGGGAGTCGCCCCACTGCGGCGTCTCACCGAAAAGTTCGTACAGCCGCTCCTCCTCATCGAGCGAGTAGCGCCGTCGCTGGGGCTCGATCCGGATCTGGCAGCGCAAGGCCAGCGCATGAATGCGGAAACGGTCGGCTTCCTCGATATGCAGTCGGAACATGATCGTCGGCACGGCTGCGTGCGGCTCAGCGCGGGCGTCCGTGACCTCGAACGCCAAGCTGGTCATGTCGTCCTGCGCTCGACGTCGTCAAAGAACTCGTTGAGCTTGGCGTTGGCCTCCTGGCCACCGTCAAAGCCCCTCCACAGCAGGCGGAGATGGCCGACGAGCTCGTAACACGCATCGATGGGGACGATGTAGCAGTCGGCCCCTCCCTGACCCCTCTTTGATCGAACCAGGAACGCCTCGACGTCGGGCTGCATCGTCGCCAGTTGGGGGTTGGCGTCGACGACCTCGGCCCAGGTGTCGAGCGGCAGCTCGGACTCGGTGGCGCCCGCTGGGCCCGGGTAGAAGGCGGCGATCCGACCCAGCGACGAGTTGAGGAAGAAGAACGCCACGCTGACCGGGATCTGCAGGCTGTCCCACTGCGCGGGCGACAGCCTGAATTCGGGGAAGGCGAGATAGCGGTCCGGAACGCTGCGGAAGTGGCCGCCGCCGGCTCCTTCTGACGAGAACAGGAGGTAGCACCCCCTGCAGGCGCACATGAGGTGTCTCGCCTCCAGGTCGACGAGATGGCCATGCTCGTCTGGGATCGGCTCCATGCACAGCTCGCACACTTCGCCGGCGCGCGGGATTTCGCGGGGACGGCTCTCCCGGATCCGCTGGAGCACAGCCAGAGGATCGGTCACCCCGCTGACACCTCCGCCGGGCACTTCTCGTACACCGGCTTCGCGCCCAGGGAGACCGGGATGCTGACGGCCGTGGGGGTTGGCTCCTCCACCATGATGCGGACGATCTCAGGTGCCGCTTCGATGATGGCCACCTCGACCGCGCCCTTCAACGTGCTCGACGACGAGGGGCAGCCGTCGCAACTGCCGAGGAGGCGGAGCTTGACCGCACCGAGCTCGTCGTCGATACCCAGCAGCTCGACGTCGCCGCCGTGCTGGGCGAGGAAGGGCCGGACCGAGACAAGCGCCGACTCCACCCGGTCATCGAGGGACACGGGATGCAGTCCCTGGACCAGGAGGAGGCTGGCGACGAGCTCGTCCTTGACGAAGTCGTCGATCAGCGCCGGCGCGTGCTCCTGGGCGAGATCTACGGCGCGAGCGAACCCGGCACCGTAGAGCTCGGAGACCAATCGGAGCAGCTCCTCGGCCAAATTGATGGTTCGAGGGTCCGCAGTGGCGTGCAACTCCTCGAGAGCCTGTTCAATCCGCTCGCCGGTTGCCCGGAGGTTCTGTGGTTCAGCCATCTCTCCCCGGTGCTCAGCAGGCCAGGTCGTCGGCGTTGGCGACCTGGGAGGGCGAGTGCATCTTCCGGAGCACCTTGCCCTTGCCCAGGTACATGTGGACACCGCAGGGCAGGCACGGGTCGAAGCTGCGCACCGCCCTCATGATGTCGATGCCCTTGAAGTTCTCCCGGGTGTTCTCCTCGAAGATGGGCGTGTCGATCACGGCGTCCTCGTAGGGCCCGGGGGTCCCGTAGCTGTCGCGCGGGTTGGCATTCCATGGCGTCGGAGGGTAGGGGTGGTAGTTGGCGATCTTCCCGCCCTTGATCACCATGTGGTGGGAGAGCACGCCCCGCACCGCCTCGGTGAACCCACAGCCGATCGCTTCGTCAGGCACCTCGAAGGATTCCCATGTCTTGGTGTTGCCTGCCCGGACATCCTTGAGCGCGAGCTCTATGAAGTCGAGGGCGGCCGCTGCGGCATACGCCTGGAAGTAGGTCCGCGCCCGGTCCCGCTCGATCGTGTTGGACCACTGGGGGATCTTCCATTCCAGGTCGACGGGTCCCTTCAGCGCGGTCTTGGGTAGGTGGATCTGGACCGTGGTCCCGGTGGCCTTGATGTGGTCGGTGTTCACGAGTCCCGACAGGGCGGTGGACCACAGCCGGGCCAGGGGCCCGCCGCCGGTGTCCAAAGCCAGGTGATCCTTGCCGTCGAACCACCGTGGCGCCATCACCCAGCTGTAGTTGCCGTCGAAGTCCCGCTTCTGCGGCTGGGGGTTGGTGTGCTGGTTCCAGGGGTGGCGGCGATCGACCGGGTTGCCCAGGGGGTCCTTCGTGACGAACATCTCCTGGTCTTCCCAGTCGTCGTAGAAGGAGTGGCCGAGCAGGATCCGGATGCCCAGGTTGATTTCGACCAGGTCGTTGGTAACCAGCTTGCCGTCGACGACGACGCCCGGGGTCACGCCCATGGCGCGGCCCCATTTGGTCATGTCCTTGTAGTCGAAGTTGCAGACGTCGGGGTCCTGGAAGGCTCCCCAGCAGTTGAGCAGGATTCGCCGGCGGCCGACCTCTTCGTACCCCGGCAGGGCCTCGTAGAAGAAGTCAAAGAGGTCGTCGTGCATCGGCACGACCTTCTTCATGAACTCCACGTAGCGCATGAGCCGCGTGTAGTAGTCGGTGAAGAGCTGGATGGTCGCCGTGGTGCCCACGCCTCCGGGGTACAGCGTGGAGGGATGCACGTGGCGCCCCTCCATGAGGCAGAACATCTCACGGGTGTACCGGCTCACCACGAGCGCCTCGCGGTAGAACTCGCCCGAGAACGGGTTGAGCGACCGCATGATGTCGCCGATCGTCTTGTACCCGTGCTCCTCGGCGTGTGGTGACTCGGTCCGGTTGGCCTGCTCGAGCACGCCGGGGTTGGTCTCGGCCACCATCTTCTCGCAGAAGTCCACGCCGACGAGGTTCTCCTGGAAGATGTTGTGGTCGAACATGTACTCGGCCGCCTCGCCGAGGTTGACGATCTGCTCGCCCAGGGCCGGGGGGCGGACGCCGTAGGCCATGTTCTGGGCGTAGCACGAGCAGGTGGCGTGGTTGTCACCGCAGATCCCGCAGATACGACTGGTGATGAAGTGGGCGTCGCGCGGGTCCTTGCCCTTCATGAAGATGCTGTAGCCCCGGAAGATCGAAGAGGTGCTGTGGCACTCCGCTACCTTCCCCTTCCCGAAGTCGATCTTGGTGTAGATGCCGAGGCTGCCGACGATGCGGGTGATCGGGTCCCACGCCATCTCCACCAGGCCGTCTTTGTCCTCGGTGAACTTCTTGGTCGCCATTCGTCCTACCTCCAGATCTTCTTGTAGCCGGTGGACAGGTCGCTGCCGGGTGTGCGCCATTTCGGCTCGTCATCGAGCGTGTGAAGGGTGATCTTCCTGAGCCCGCGGATCGCGCTGCCGTAGAGGCCGCTCGCCAGGGTCGAGACCTTGGAACCGGGCGGTTCGTCCATGAACGGCATGAATTTGTCCGGGAATCCGGGCATCGTGCAGCCGATACAGATGCCGCCGACGTTCGGGCAGCCTCCGACGCCGTTGATCCATCCCCGTTTCGGCACGTTGCACTTGACCACCGGCCCCCAACAGCCGAGTTTGACGATGCACTTGGGCGAGCCGTACTCGGTTGCGAAGTCGCCCTGCTCGTAGTAGCCCGCTCGGTCGCATCCCTCGTGCACCGTGTTGCCGAAGAGCCACTGCGGTCGCAGCGAATCATCGAGGGGGATCATCGGCGCCTGGCCCGTCGCTTGGTACAGCAGGTACAGGATCGTCTCCGACAGGTTGTCGGGGTGCGTCGGGCATCCGGGCACGCACACGATCGGGATGCCGGCCTTGGAGGTCCAACCCCATCCCAGGTAGTCAGGCACTCCCATCGCCCCGGTGGGGTTGCCCGCCATGGCGTGGATGCCGCCGTAGCAGGCGCAGGTGCCGGCACAAAGGACGACGAGGGCCTTCGGTGCCAGCCGGTCGAGCCATTCGCTGGTCGTCATCGGCTGGTTGGTGTCGGGATTGTTCCCGAAGCCGCACCAATACCCCTCCTTCTTGATGGCCTCGTTGGGGATCGACCCCTCGACGACCAGGACGAACGGGTCGAGCTCTCCTCGGTCGGCCTTGAAGAACCACTCGAGGAAGTCGTCGGCGCCCCCCACGGGCCCGCACTCGAAGTCGATGAGGGGCCAGTGCACGGCGATCTTGGGCAATCCGGGAAGCGCGCCTAGGGCGATCTCCTCGATGCTTGGCTGGGTTGCCGCCGTCAGCGCAACGGAGTCGCCGTCGCAGCTGAGCCCTGCGTTGATCCAGAGGACATGGACCACTGCCTCGTCGGTCGGTGCTTCAGTCGCCGTCAAGGTTCCCTCCCCGGTGATGGCCGCGCGGGGTTGTGCGGCTGGATGCAGTCTCAGCCCGGTGCAGGCCGGTGTAAATGAGTGTCTTTTGCACTGTCCTCCTGCAACTACCCCCGCTGGTGGCGGTTGACACCCTCGGTTACCAGGAAGAGGATCTCTGGTGCCATGGCGATGGACCAGTGGGATCGAGGGGCACCGGGCAGAGAGGGTGCGGCGCGGTTCGGGCTCGCTCCGCCGCGGCGGTTCATGCTGCCTGCGATCTTGCTGCTGCTCTCAGAGGAGCCGGACTACGGCTACGGCCTGATGCCCCGCCTCATGGAGTTCCGGTTCGGGCGCGTCGACCGCCCGGCGGTCTACCGGACTCTCGCCCGGCTGGACCAGGACGGCCTCGTGCGGGTCTCGGCCGAGGACCGCTCCGGACAGGTGCGTCGGGTGTATGCGGTCACTCCGCTGGGTCAGCGGGTGCTGCGGGTATGGATGGGGGTGATCCGGGAGGAGCATGCCCATCTGGGCGAGGTGATCCGTCGCTACCAGGCCACCGGGACGATCGACGCCACGTTGTCCGAGGTCGAAGGGGGTTGGGCGCCCGACCTGGACCTGGGCTGGTCGCCGGTGTCGACGACGTCCATGTGTCGCCGCCGCCTCATGCGGCTGGAGAGCGATGTCGACGACACTCTGCATCCGGACGGTGGCGACGGAGCTGCGGATTCTGAGGAGTGCGGGATCGCTCCCGAGCCGTCTACCGGGGCCGAAGCGGATCCCGAGGGGCAACCGGTCGAGGAGCGATTCGTGCTGGACTCGGAGCGCTCGGCCGTCCTCATCGACGCCCGCTCTACGGTCGGCCCCATCTGCTTCGCCACGATGGGCCTCGAGGGTTCGCTCTACGCCGCCATGGTGGACGGCGCCGTGAGCACCGACGTCCCACCCACCGGATGGCTCACCATCGACGTGTCAGGCTTGAGCTCGGGGAACAAGGTCTACGACGCCGAGCTCCAGCGTCGGATCGACTCCCGGCGCTTCCCGACGGCGACGGTGGAGCTGCGCGAATGCGCTCCCAGTGCCCCCGGCTCGAGGTACAGGCTCCGGGGTGAGCTCACGTTCCACGGCATCACGCGGCCGGCGGAGGGGACAGTGAGCGTCGAGGCCCTGTCACCTGACCGCCTGGTCATCAGTGGCGAGCAGATCTTCGACATCCGGGACTTCGCCGTTCCCTCGCCCACCATGCTGATGCTCCGCCTCTTTCCCGACGTACGGGTGCGCCTGCATGCGGAGGCCGAGCGGTCAGTCGCCTGAGTTCCTGCTCGGGCCGCCCCCACTTCGCCGGCGCTGTTGCAGGTGCCGCCCATGTACCCCGGCAGCAGGGGACCGGGTTGTTTCGTCAGTCAGGCCTGGTCGTGTCCTCGTGCTGCCCCGCTTGATCGGTCATGTCCTGTCCGACGCCCCGGAGCCCGACCGCCTTGCCATCGGAACCCAACGTGGGTTTCGCACGCACCCGGACGACGTGGGGCTTCTGGTCGGCGTCGATGACCCGATACTCCAGGTCAAGCGGCTTTGACATGTGCACGGATTCGCTCATGGCGGCGCGCACCCTATCGCTGTCTAAGGGGCTGATGAGGTCCATGTAGGACTCGAACGTGCCCGCGAAGTCGAGGGGATCGATCGCGTGGATCCGATGGAACTCGGCGCTCCACTGGACGGCGCCGGTCCGTAGATCCCACAGCCAACTCCCGGTGTGCGAGAGCGCCTCGCCATCTTCCAACCTGGCATCGATCTCAGCCAATGTCGCCTGTGCGAGATGCTGTTCGGTGACGTCGCGTGCGACGATCACCGAGCCGAAGATCGTGCCCTCACCATCGGTCAGCGGGGCTAGAGAGAGCGAAACCGGAATGGGGAGCCCGTCGGGACGCACGATCTCGGTCTCGAAATGCCGGATCCGCTCGCCGGCTGCAACCGTCGCGAACACCCCTGCTATTTCGTCGCTGAGATGCTGGGGGAACAGGACCCTGACTGGGCACCCCACGACGTCGCGGGGGGGTCGCCCGAACAGTCGTTCGGCATTCTCACTGAAGTACGTGACCGTGACCCCGAGGCCGCACGTGATGACGGCGTCGTCGGTCAGCTCGACGATGGTCCGCAGCAGCAGGTCGGGTCGGGCGACGCCACCCATCGCTCCCTGCCCGCTGTCACCCGTGT
>JBEKVF010000028.1:0-12811 GCA_049514295.1 Acidimicrobiales bacterium | reverse complement strand
GTGCGCACCGAACGGTGGGGTCCGCGTACCCTGGACGCCGACGTCCTGCTGGTGGACGGGTGGCAGGTGGATGAGCCGGACCTGGTCGTCCCCCACCCCCGGCTGTGGGAACGGAGGTTCGTGGTGCAGCCGCTCTCGGACCTGGCGCCCGATCTGATCACGTCCGGGCAGCTCAGAGCCTCTGGTGGGGACGTCTCCTGTATGGGTAATCTGTAGGGGAACGTTTCTGAGATCGTCTGTAGGCGAACGGCACCCGTGAGGGGCTGGAACGCCGAAGGAGGTCAGATGCACTCCATCCGGATCATCGGTCCCGGTCGGGCCGGCACGTCCCTCGCCGCCGCGCTGTCGGCGCGCGGCTGGGATTTCGCCGGGTTCGCCGGTCGCCACGACGACGTGTCCGGCGCGGCACGCGGCGTCGACGTGCTCGTCATCGCCACGCCCGACGACGCCGTGGCCGAGGTCGCGGCGGCGGTCGTCCCCGTCGATGGCACCACGGTGGTGCACCTCTCGGGCTCGCTCGGGCTCGACGCCCTGGCGCCGCATCCCGTGCGGGCCGCGGTCCACCCGCTCGTGCCGCTGCCCAACGGGGAGGTCGGTGCGGCCCGGCTGTGCTCGGGTGTGACCTTCGCGGTCGCCGGCGCCCCGGCGGCCCGGGAGATCGTCGGGTGCCTCGGGGGGCGGATGGTCGAGGTCGACGACGGCGACCGGGCGGCGTACCACGCCGCGGCCTGCATCGCGGCGAACCACGTGGTGGCGCTGCTTGGGCAAGTCGAGCGGGTGGCCGCCGCGGTGGGTCTGGACCTCGAGTCGTTCCTGCCGCTGACCCGAGCCGCCGTCGACGACGTGGCCTCGCTCGGGGCGGGCGCCGCGCTGACGGGCCCCGCCCGCCGGGGTGACTGGGCCACCCTCAGCCGCCACCTCGATGCGCTGCCCGAGGATGAGCGCGCGGGCTACCAGGCCGGGGCGGCGCTGGCGACGCGGCTGGCCCGCTCCGGCGCCCCCGTGCCGGCCGTGCCGGCGGCGGTGTAGGCGCGGCAGGGCGATGGACGTCGTCGAGACCGCAGACGCCTGCCGGGGCGCCCTCGACCGGGCGCGCGCCACCGGGCGGGTGGTCGGGCTGGTGCCCACCATGGGCGCGCTGCACGACGGGCACACCTCACTCGTGGCCCGGGCCCGGGCCGAGTGTGACGTGGTCGCGGTCAGCATCTTCGTGAACCCGCTGCAGTTCGGCGACCCCGATGACATCGCGCGGTACCCGAGGACACTCGAGCGCGACCTGCTCGTGTGCGCGGAGGCCGACGCCGACGTCGTCTTCGTCCCGTCGGTCACCGAGATGTACCCGTCCTGGCCGGCGCCACCGTCGACGACCGTGTCGGTGCACGGGGTCAGCGACCGATGGGAGGGCGCATCGCGCCCGGGCCACTTCGACGGCGTCGCCACCGTGGTCTCGAAGCTGTTCTCCATTGCCGGCCCGTGCCGGGCCTACTTCGGGCTGAAGGACTTCCAACAGCTGGCGGTCGTGCGCCGGATGGCGCTCGACCTGTCACTGCCGATCGAGGTGGTGGGCTGCCCGATCGTGCGGGAGGGCGACGGGCTGGCGCTCTCCAGCCGCAACGTCAGGCTCTCAGGCGCCGAGCGGGAGGCCGCGACCGTGCTGTCGGGCGCTCTGGCCGCCGGCCGTGCCGCCATCGCCGCCGGTGAGCGCTCCGGCGCGGCGGTGGAACGGGCCATGCGGGTCGCCGTCGCCCACGAGCCCCTGGTGCGGCTGGACTACGCGGTCGCGGTCGACGCCGTGTCGCTGGAGGAGGTCGGCGCCATCGACGACGTGGGCGCCGTGCGCCTGCTCGTCGCGGCCCAGGTGGGCCCGGTCCGCCTGATCGACAACAGCGCCGCCCTCGCCGGGGCCGATGACACCCTCGCAGAACCCGACGCGACCGGACAGGTCCGCCAACTCGAAAGGATCGGTTGAGCCGATGCGCCGCCGCATGATGAAGTCCAAGATCCACCGGGCCACGGTGACGGGCGCCAACCTGAATTACGTCGGGTCGGTCTCCATCGACACCGAGCTGATGGCGCTGGCCGACGTCCTCCCCTACGAGCAGGTGGCCGTGCTCGACATCGACAACGGCGCCCGGTTCGAGACCTATGCCATTGAGGGCGAGCGGGGCCAGATCTGCCTGAACGGCGCCGCGGCGCGGCTGGTGGCGCCCGGTGACAAGGTGATCATCATCACCTATGCCGACTACGAGCGCGAGGAGCTCGACGCGTACGTGCCGCGTGTCGTGCACGTCGACGGGCGCAACCGGGTGATCGACGAGGTGTCGGCCCGACTCGACGCCGAGCTCACGCTGACCGAACCGGCGTGACCGCCGGGGCCCGGCCGGGACCCTTCGACGTCCTGGTCCTGGGCAGCGGCGTCGCCGGGCTGTCGGCCGCGGTGCGGCTGGCGGGGCCCGGTGCGCCCCCGTCGCCGGCCCTGTCGCTCGGCGTGCTGACCAAGGGCGCGCTGTCCCAGTCGGCGACGCGCTGGGCGCAGGGCGGCGTGGCTGCCGTGCTCGGCGGTGACGAGGACTCGACCGACCTGCATCTCGCCGACACGCTGGCGGCCGGCGCGGGACTGTGCGACGAGGAGGCCGTGCGCATCCTCGTCGGCGAGGGCCCGGGACGGGTGCACGAGCTGATCGCGCTGGGCGTCGAGTTCGACCGCGAGGCCACCGGGCTGCTGGCGCTCGCCCGCGAGGGCGGCCACTCGCGCCCGCGGGTCGTGCACGCCGGCGGCGCGGCCACCGGCGTGGAGGTGGAACGCGCCCTCGTCGACGCCACCTACCGCTCGGCGAGCGCCGTGCTCGAGGGTTGGTTCGCCCTCGACCTGTTGACGGAGGGAGGGCGCTGCGTCGGCGTCACCGCGCTGCCGCCCGCGGGTACCGGCGACGGCCCGGTGGAGGTACGAGCCGACCACGTCGTGCTGGCCACCGGCGGCGCGGGCCAGCTCTTCTCGGTCACGACGAACCCCCCGGAGTCCACTGGTGACGGCGTGGCGATGGCGTTGCGGGCGGGCGTGCCGACGGCTGACGTCGAGTTCGTGCAGTTCCACCCGACCGCCCTGCACCACCCGGCCATGCCCCGGCCCCTGCTCTCCGAGGCGCTGCGCGGTCACGGGGCCCTCCTGCGCGACCGGGACGGCGAGCGCTTCGTCGACGAACTGGCACCGCGCGACGTGGTGAGCCGGGCCATGGCGGCCCGCATGGCCGAGCAGGGCGTGGACCACCTCTGGCTCGACGCCACCGGGCTCGAGCGGTTCTCTCAGCGGTTCCCCACTATCGCCGCCTCACTGACATCCATCGGCCTGGACCCGCAGCACGACTGGCTCCCCATCGCCCCGGCGGCGCACCACCTCTCGGGCGGCGTCATCACCGACCTGTGGGGCGCCACCACGCTCCCCGGGTTGTGGGCCGTGGGCGAGGTGGCCTGCACGGGCGTGCACGGGGCCAACCGGCTGGCGTCGAACTCCCTACTCGAGGGCATGGTGTTCGGGGCGCGCCTCGCTGAGCGCATCGCGTCGGGGCTCGCGGGACCCGAGCCGAGCGGCGCTCTGCGCGCCGTGCTGGGCGAGGCGCCGATCGACGGGATCGGGTGCACGGTGCTGGAGCGGCCTGCCCTTCGCGTGCCCAGCGGTGCGGACCGCCTGCCCGGCGTGGACGTCACGAAGCTACGCGACACGCTGCAGCGGGCCATGACGCGCGGCGCCGGGGTGGTGCGCAGCGCCGAGTCGCTCGGCGGCGCCCGCGCCGTCATCAACGACATCGCGGCCGCGCTCGGCGACGGCGCCCCGTCAGTCGGCGCCGGGGAGCTGGCGAACCTGCTGCAGCTGGCCAACGCGCTGCTCGTCTCCGCGCTGGCCCGCACCGAGAGCCGAGGCTCCCACTCGAGGCGCGACTATCCCGAGGCCGACCCGTCCTGGCGCCGCCGACTCGTCCACGGGCGGGTCCCGACGCGGAGGGGGCCGTGAGCGCGACCGAGCCGGAGGCTGCGGACGCCTACTCCCGTGCCGTCGCCGACGCCGTGGACCGGGCACTGGCCGAGGATCTCGGCCCCGAGGGGGACCTGACCGCCGCGCTGGTGCCGGACGGCGTCAGGGCCCACTTCGCACTGCGGGCGCGCCACAACGGTGTCGTCGCCGGGCGGGACTGCGCGACGGAGGCGTTCCGCCGGGTCGACCCCGCGCTGACGCTCGTATGGCACCTGGTCGACGGCACCGAGGTGTCGACCGGTGACACGGTCATGGAGATCACGGGGACGCTGCGGCCGATCCTCACCGCCGAGCGGACGGCGCTGAACTTCCTCGGCCACCTCTCGGGTGTCGCGACGCTGACCGCGCAGTTCGTGGCGGCTGCGCACGAGAGCAACCCGTCGGTCCAGGTCCTCGACACCCGCAAGACCACCCCGGGGCTGCGCATCCTGGAGAAGGCGGCGGTGCGCGCCGGCGGCGGCACCAACCACCGGGCCGGCCTCTCCGACGGCGTCCTCGTCAAGGACAACCACCTGGCCGGGACGAGCATCACCGAGGCGGTGCACCGGGCCCGGGAGCTGTGGCCGGGGCGGATGGTCGAGATTGAGTGCGACACCCTCGAACAGGTGGCCGAGGCGGCGCGCGCCGGCGCCGACGCGGTGCTGCTCGACAACATGGACCCCGGGGACGTCGTCGAGGCGATCGCCGTGGCACAGGTGGACGCGACGCGCCCGATCCTGACCGAGGTCTCCGGCGGTATGACCCTGGCGACCATCGGCGCGTATGCGGCCGCGGGCCCGGACCGGATCTCGGTCGGCGCGTTGACCCACTCGGCCACGGTGCTCGACCTCGGGCTCGATCTGATCTGGACGGAGGCGGGCGGCGACGCGGCGCCCGCAGGAGAGGGTTGACGGGTGCTCCTCGTCATTGACGTCGGCAACACCGAGACGGTGATCGGCCTGTACTCCCGCGACGACACGGACACGGTGCCGGCCGTCGACGAGGGCGTCGGCGTCGGCATCGGGACGGAGCACGATCCCACCGCTCCGCGCGGCCTCACCCACCACTGGCGGCTCTCGACCGTGCCCAGCCGCACCCCCGACGAGCACGCCGTGCTCCTCACCCAGCTGCTCGACCTCGAGGGCCTCGACATCGCGGCGTCGGTCAGCGGCATCGGCATCAGCTCCTCGGTGCCGCACGTCACGGCCGAGCTGCGCCAGATGGCCAGCCGCTGGTTCTCCGACGTACCGTGCGTCGTGCTCGGCCCGGGCACCAAGAGCGGGATGCCCATCCTCTACGACAACCCTAAGGAGGTCGGCGCGGACCGCATCGCCGACGCAGTCGGGGCCTACGACCTCTACGGCGGGCCGTGCGTCGTGGTCGACATGGGCACCGCGACGACGGTGGAGGCGATCAGCGCGAAGGGGGAGTACCTGGGCGGGGCGATCACGCCCGGGGTGGCCATCAGCCTCGACGCCCTCTACCAGCAGGCGGCCGCTTTGCGGCGGGTGGAGCTCGTCGAGCCGCGCAGCGTCATCGGGCGGTCGACGGTGGAGTCGATCGAGTCCGGGACGCTCTACGGCTTCGCCGGGCTGGTCGACGCGCTCGCGCGGCGCTTCATGGAGGAGCTCGGCCCGTCCACCGTGGTCGCCACGGGCGGGTTCAGTTCGCTCATCGCGCCGTATTCGGACACGATTGAGCACGTGGAGCCCTGGCTGACCCTGCACGGCCTGCGCATCGTGTACGAGCGCAACGTCAATTCATGACCGATCCGAAGCCGGACGTCCCGTACCGATTCGAGCGCACCCACGACGCCGCGGCGGTCGTCGAGGGTTGGTCGTCGCTCGCCCCCGGCGAGGAGTCCGGCGTCACCGTCGGGGTGGCCGGCCGGGTCATGCTCTCGCGGCCGCAGGGCAAGCTCGCGTTCGCCGAGCTGCGCGACGCGTCCGGTTCGGTGCAGCTGTTCGCGCTGGCGGCCGTGACCGAGCGCTTCGAGAAGTTCACCAAGCTCAACCTGGGCGACTGGGTCGGCGCCGTCGGCGAGGTGGTGCGGACGAAGCGCGGCGAGCTCTCGGTGAAGGTGGCGGAGTGGCAGCTGCTGGCCGAGGCGCGGCGCAACTTCGGCGACAAGTGGCGCGGCGTGAGCGACGTCGAGACGCGGTACCGCCAGCGCGAGGTCGACCTGTGGGCCAACGAGCGGACGCGCCAGCTGCTGCGGCTGCGCAGCGACGTGGTGCGCCACATGCGCGAGCGTTTGTGGGCGCAGGGGTTCGTCGAGGTCGAGACGCCGCTGCTGCACCCCATCGCCGGCGGCGCGACGGCGCGGCCGTTCGTGACGCATCACAACACGTTCGACGTCGACTTCTACCTGCGGGTGGCGCCCGAGCTGTACCTCAAGCGTCTCGTCGTCGGCGGCTTCGACAAGGTGTTCGAGATCGGCCGCAGCTTCCGCAACGAGGGCATCTCGCCGCGCCACAACCCCGAGTTCACGACGCTCGAGCTGTACCAGGCCTACGCCGACTACACCGACACGATGGTCGTCTTCGAGGAGCTGGTGGCCGGCCTGGCGCAGGACGTGCTCGGGACGACGAAGCTGACCTACGGCGGGCGGGACCTGGACCTGACGACACCGTGGCGGCGCGCGCCCATGACCGAGCTCATCGCCGACGCGACGGGGTTCACGCTCGACGTTCGCTCACCGCGTGCCCAGCTGGCCAAGGTCGCCGAGGAGGTCGGCATCCACGTCGACGACGCGTGGGGCCCGGGCAAGATCCTGCTCGAGATCTACGAGAAGACGACGGAGCCCGAGCTGTGGGGCCCGGTGTTCGTGATCGATTACCCCGCCGAGGTGTCGCCCCTGGCGCGCCGCCACCGCGACGGCCCCGAGCTCGTCGAGCGCTACGAGCCCGTGGTGGCCGGGCGCGAGCTGGGCAACGGGTTCACCGAGCTCGTCGACCCCGATGATCAGCGCGCCCGCTTCGAGGAGCAGGCGGCCAAGGCCCGGGCCGGTGACGAGGAGGAGTCCGTCGAGGTCGACGAGGAGTATCTCCGCGCCCTCGAGTACGGGCTGCCCCCGACGTCGGGCTTCGGCCTCGGGGTCGACCGGCTACTGATGCTCCTCGGCGACGTATCCAACATCCGGGAGGTCATCGCCTTCCCGACGCTGCGGCCGGACCGGGGCTGAACGGCCCGATCCTGGCGAAGGGCGGGCGAACGGCCGTGTTTCTTCATCCGTTCTTACGATTCGGCCGCATCCTTCATACCGCCCTTACAGGTTCCTCACATCTGAGCCTCAGTGTTGTGAGTGCCGTCGAGCGGCGGCGGGTGCGCCAAGGGGCGAACCGAAGTCCAAGGAGGACACATGTTTCGCAAGATCATCGCAGGGACAGCAGTCGCCGGTGCACTGAGCCTCGGCCTGGCCGGCATGGCCGGTGCCGCGACCACCAACACCCCGGCCAGCAGCGGCACGCCCTCGGCGGCCGTGTGCGCCAAGGCGGCCAACATCGAGGCCCGGATCCAGAAGTACGACGCCGCCGTGACCGCTCGACTGCCCAAGGCCGAGGCGCGCGAGGCCAAGGCGAAGGCCGCCGGCCACACCAAGTTTGCGACCTACATCGCCAACCGCATCACCAAGGCGCAGAACCGCGAGACCAAGCTGAACGCGCTGGCGGCCAAGATCGAGGCCAAGTGCGGCCCGGCCTCGTCCGGCGCCACCGGCTCGACCGTCGGCTAGGTCGGAAGGTCGCTGAGGAGTTCGGCCACCAGCCGGGAGAGCCCCGCCCGCAGTTCGGGTTGGGCGATCCCGGCGGTGGCCTCCTTCGCGTCCTCGACGTAGGCGCGCGCCTGGTCGACCGACTCGGCGATGCCGCGGGACGCCATCACGATGCCCCGTGCCTTGTCGCGTTCGGGTTGGGCCAGGGGCTGCCCGAGCAGCGCGCGCAGGTCCGGCCCGGCGTCGGGGTCGTCGAGCGCGACGAGCGCCGGCAGCGTGTAGATGCCTTCGGCCAGGTCCTGCCCCGCCGGCTTCTTGAGCTGCCCGTCGATGGCGGTGATGTCGAGGATGTCGTCGCGGATCTGGAACACCATGCCGAAGCAGCGCCCGAATTCCGTGCACGCGTCGACCTCGGAGCCCGGCAGGCCTCCGGTCAGTGCGCCGATCCGGCACGACGTCGCGGTGAGCGCCGCCGTCTTGCCGGTGATGGACGCGACGTAGTCCTCCCGGGTGCGGCCGATCTGGAAGGCCGAGCGGACCTCGGTCACCTGGCCCTGGCAGAGGCGGCCGAGCGTGTCGGCGAGCAGCGCGGCGATCTCGGTCCCGAGGCTGGCGGCGATGGCCGCGCTGCGGGCCAGCAGGTAGTCGCCCGCCACGATGGCCACCAGGTTCCCGAACCGGCTGTTGACGCTCTCCACGTTGCGCCGGATGGTCGCCTCGTCGATCACGTCGTCGTGGTACAGGGAGGCCAGGTGGACCAATTCCACGGCAACGGCGCCCATGAGATCGTCCTCGGTTGCGTCCCGGTTGCCTCCCGTCGCCGTCGCCAGGGCCAACAGGGGTCGCAGCCGCTTCCCGCCGGCCGCGATCAGGTGGGTGGTCACCTCGTCCAGGAAGCCGTCGCCCGTCACCACCGAGGCGGTGAGCAGGGGCTCCAGACGCCGCAGTCCCTCTTGCAGGCGGGGCAGGCCGAGGGCCTCGGTCGGGTTCACTCCTCCAAACGTTAGGTCACGGCCACAGAAACGCGACAACCGCCTGGTCGCAGGGGCGCAGGAAATCCGCGTCGGAGGGGTTTTCCTCCCGGGAGACGGGCGCACGGGGTTGCGGCGTGTTCGACTAAGGCCACAGGTACACTGGACCGAGAAGCAAAGAGACACGAGGAGAGGCGGTCAGGGTGTTCGAACGTTTCACCGACCGGGCACGGAGGGTGCTGGTGCTGGCGCAGGAGGAAGCGCGCCTGCTCAATCACAGCTTCATCGGCACCGAGCACATCCTCCTCGGGTTGATCCACGAGGGTGAGGGGGTCGCGGCCAAGGCGCTCGAGTCCCTGGGGATCTCTCTCGAGGCCGTGCGCGAGAAGGTCGAGGAGACGATCGGGATGGCCGGCACGGCGCCGAGCGGCTCCCCGCCGTTCACCCCCCGGGCCAAGAAGGTCCTCGAGCTCTCGCTCCGCGAGGCGCTCCAGCTCGGCCACAGCTACATCGGCACCGAGCACATGCTCCTCGGGCTCGTGCGCGAGGGCGAGGGCGTGGCGGCCACGGTCCTCGTCAGCCTCGGGGCGGACCTCGGGCGCGTGCGCCAGCAGGTCATCCAGCTCATGTCGGGCAACCAGGGCAAGGAGTCCGTCGGCGCGAGCCAGGGCGCCAGCTCGGGCGACAGCCCCTCGGGCTCGCCGGTGCTCGACCAGTTCGGCCGGAACCTGACCCAGCTCGCCCGGGACGGCAAGCTCGACCCGGTCATCGGACGTGCAAAAGAGATCGAGCGCGTCATGCAGGTCTTGTCGCGCCGCACCAAGAACAACCCCGTGCTCATCGGTGAGCCCGGTGTCGGGAAGACCGCCATCGTCGAAGGGCTGGCCCAGCGGATCGTCGCCAACGAGGTGCCCGAGACGCTGACCGGCAAGCAGCTCTACACGCTCGACCTGGGCGCGCTGGTGGCGGGCAGCCGCTACCGCGGCGACTTCGAGGAGCGGCTGAAGAAGGTCCTCAAGGAGATCCGCACGCGGGGCGACATCGTCCTGTTCATCGACGAGATCCACACCCTGGTCGGCGCCGGCGCCGCCGAGGGCGCGATCGACGCCGCCTCCATCCTCAAGCCGATGCTGGCCCGCGGCGAGCTGCAGACCGTCGGCGCCACCACGATCGACGAGTACCGCAAGCACCTCGAGAAGGACGCCGCGCTCGAGCGGCGCTTCCAGCCCGTCAAGGTGGACCAGCCGACCGTGGCCCTGACCATCGACATCCTCAAGGGCCTGCGCGACCGCTACGAGTCGCACCACGCGGTCAGCATCACCGACCAGGCGCTGGTGGCCGCGGCCAACCTGGCCGACCGCTACCTGGCGGACCGCTACCTCCCCGACAAGGCGATCGACCTCATCGACGAGGCCGGCAGCCGCCTGCGCATCCGGCGCATGAGCACCCCGCCCGGGGCGAAGAAGCTCGACGAGGAGATCGCGCGCCTGCGTGCCGACAAGGAGGCCGCCATAGAGAAGGGCGCCTTCGAGCAGGCCAAGAAGCTGGCCGAGCAGGAGAAGGAGCGCCTCGACCGCAAGGAGAGCCAGGAGGCCGAGCTGCGGGCCGAGGGCGTCGACCTCTTCGACGTCGTGGACGAGGAGGTCATCGCCGAGGTGCTGGCCGCCTGGACCGGCATCCCGGTCTACCGGCTCACCGAGGAGGAGACCGCCAAGCTCCTGCGCATGGAGGATGAGCTGCACAAGCGGGTCATCGGGCAGGAGGAGGCGCTCAAGGCGCTGTCCCGTGCCATCCGGCGCACGCGTGCCGGCCTGAAGGACCCCAAGCGGCCCAGCGGCTCGTTCATCTTCCTCGGCCCCACCGGCGTCGGGAAGACCGAGCTGGCCAAGACGCTGGCCGAGTTCCTCTTCGACGACGAGGACGCGCTCATTCAGCTCGACATGTCCGAGTACATGGAGAAGCACACGGTCAGCCGGCTCGTCGGCTCGCCCCCGGGTTACGTCGGGTACGAGGAGGGCGGCCAGCTCACCGAGGCCGTGCGGCGCAAGCCGTTCTCGGTCGTGCTGTTCGACGAGGTCGAGAAGGCGCACCCGGACGTGTTCAACACGCTGCTGCAGATCCTGGAGGACGGTCGCCTGACCGACGCCCAGGGCCGCACGGTGGACTTCAAGAACACCGTGCTGATCATGACGTCGAACCTCGGCACGGCGGACCTCCGCAAGTCGTCCATGGGCTTCGCCAAGACCTCCGAGGCGGTGACCTACGAGAGCATGAAGGCCAAGGTAGACGAGGCGCTCAAGAGCCACTTCCGCCCCGAGTTCCTCAACCGGATCGACGAGGTCATCGTGTTCCACGAGCTCTCGCGGGCCGAGGTCACCGAGATCGTCGACCTCCTCATGTCGCGCACCGTCAGGCAGCTGTCGGACCAGGGCATCGGCCTGGAGCTGACGCCCGCCGCCCGCACGCTGCTCGCCGAGAAGGGCTACGACCCGCAGCTGGGTGCACGGCCGCTCCGCCGGGCGATCCAGCAGCTGGTCGAGGACCCGCTGTCGGAGCGCATCCTGTGGAAGGAGTTCCGGGTCGGCGAGACGATCGTCGTCGACGTGGAGGAGTCACCCATCGACGGTGAAGGGCCCCAGCTCAGCTTCACGGCGATCGAGGGGATCCAGCCCCCCCCGCTCGAGCTCGCCGGCGCCGGCGCCGACGCCGAGTAGTCACTCCCAGCAGTAGCTGAACACCCCGCGCAGCGCCGTGGTGTCGTCGCGGAGCGGGCGCGCCTGGAAGTGGGGGTTCCCGGCCCCGACCGGTGCGTAGCTGAGTCCGAGCTGGCCCGCCGGCTCGAAGCCGAACCGGCCGTAGTAGGCCGGGTCGCCGAGGAGCACGAGGAGGGGCCAGCCCCGATCCTCTGCCCGGTGGATCAGCTCCCGCACGAGCGCCGACCCCGCGCCCCGGTGCTGGTGCGCGGGCGCCACGCTCACCGGGGCGACCCCAGCGACCGCCGTGTCCCGACCGTCCAGCCGGCCCGGCGCGGCCAGCACGTGCCCCGCAACGGACCCGTCGGCGACGGCGACGAGCTCTGTCCGGTCCGGCGGCGGGCAATGGCGCCAGGTGCGGCGGACGATCTCCACCTCCTCGCTGCCGTCGCGCCCGGGGCTGCTGAAGGCGTCGAAGACGACTGCGAGCACGGCGTCCTCGTCGGCCGGGACGGGCGGCCGGACGGCCGCGGTCATGGCAGCCGCACGCCGACCGAGACGAGGTGGTGGTCGGACAGGCCGCCGGCCGGGACCACGACGGGCCGCCGTGCGACCAGCCCGCGCACGAGCAGCCAGTCCAATCGGAGTGGCGCGTGATCGGGCAGCCCAGCGGCGTCGTGCTCCGTCGTCGGCGCGGCGACGTTGGCGTCGGTCCACTCGAACCCGTACGACCGCGCCACGTCGAAGAGGGGTTCGTGCGCCACGGGCAGGAGAACCGGGTCGGCTCCGCCCTGCGCAGCTCACGGACCAGCCGGCGGTCGAACAACTGTGCGTAGGTGGCCCCCAGCGTGTTGAGGTCGCCACCCACGATGGCCGGTCCGCCCGGCGCACGGGCGTCCAGCGCCCGCAGCAGCACCTCCATCTGCTCGGCCCGGTCCTCCGGGTTGCCGCGGTTCTCCAGGTGGGCCGAGGCGATCTGCACGTCGACCCCATCGAGGGCGACCATGGCCAGCACGGCCATGCGCCCACCCACCCGGGGCTGAGATGAGCCGGCGCCGAACCACGCAAGGCCGGGGTCGGGAAGGCGGACCACGGCCGGGTCCCTGAGCGCCGCATGCGACACGATGGCGTTGCCGTGCAGGCCCCGCTCGTTGGAGGACCCGGCAGCGGCGCGCTGCTCGGCTTCGTCACCGAGTCCCAGTTCCACGAACTCGACGCCGAACACGTAGCCCGCCCCGAGCCCGCCGGCGACCGCGTCGGGAACGTCCACGTTCTGCGTCCGCGCCATGCCCGAATCGAGCTCCGACAAGAGGCAGATGGCGCCGCCGGTCGATCGCAGCCGCGCCGCCAGCACCTCGGGTCGGCGGCCGCGCTGGAGGTTCCACGCCGCCACCCGGATCCATCCCGTGAGCGCACCGCGGGCACG
>JBEKVF010000027.1:0-12825 GCA_049514295.1 Acidimicrobiales bacterium | reverse complement strand
TCGCTCGACGTGGCGGGCTGGTTCGCCCTGGCCGACGCCCTGATCGCGGCGGGCCGGGTGCCCGACAACCGGGTCGTGGTCCTGCGGGCGACCGGGCGCGGCTTCTGCGCCGGGGTCGACATCAAGGAGATCAACGCCAATGGGGACGAGGCCCTGGTCGGCGTGAACCGGGGCTGCGCCGCCGCCTTCGCCGCCGTCTACGACTGCGAGGTGCCGGTCATCGCGGCCGTGCAGGGCTTCTGCCTCGGCGGCGGCATCGGCCTGGCCGGCAACGCCGACATGGTGATCGCGTCCGAGGACGCCACCTTCGGGCTCCCCGAGGTGGACCGCGGCGCGCTCGGCGCCGCCACCCACCTGGCCCGGCTGGTCCCCCAGCACGCCATGCGCAAGATGGTCTACACGGCCAAGCCGATCACCGCCGCCGAGCTGGCGTCCTACGGCTCGGTCGCCGCGGTCGTTCCGCCGGACCGCCTCCGGGCGGCCGCACTCGAGCTAGCGACCGACATCGCCGCCAAGAGCCCGACCATCATCCGCCGGGCCAAGGAGTCGCTCAACGGGATCGACCCGATCGACGTGAAGCGCAGCTACCGCTTCGAGCAGGGCTTCACCTACGAGCTCCACGTGCGCGGTGTGGCCGACGAGCAGCGGGCCGCCTTCGTCGAGAAGCGCGACGCCGACACCTCGAAGTGAGCGCGTGATGGCCGACAAGCGCACCACCGTCGACGACATCGTCGGCGAGCTCCGCTCGGGCATGACCATCGGGATCGGCGGCTGGGGCTCGCGGCGCAAGCCCATGGCGGTCGTGCGCGCCATCTGCCGCTCCGACCTGACCGACCTGACGGTCGTGGCCTACGGCGGCCCCGACATCGGCCTGCTCTGCGCCACCGGCAAGGTGCGCAAGGTGGTGTGCGGGTTCGTCACCCTCGACTCCATCGCGCTCGATCCCCACTGGCGGGCCGCCCGCCAGCACGGCCGGGTCGAGGTCATGGAGGTGGACGAGGGGATGTTCTTCCTCGGGCTGCAGGCGGCGTCGTGGCGCGTCCCCTTCCTGCCCACCCGGGCGGGCCTGGGCTCCGACGTCCTCTCCATCAACCCGGACCTGCGCCTCGTCCGCTCCCCCTACGGCGCCGGCAGCCCCTACCTGGGCGACCCGGCCGACGCCGACGTCGAGCTGGTCGCCATGCCGGCCCTGCGCCTCGATGCCGCCATCGTCCACACCAACCGGGCCGACGCCGCCGGCAACGGCCAGGTGCTGAGCCCCGACCCGTTCTTCGACGCGCTGTTCCTCGGCGCCGCCGAGCGGCGCTTCATCACCACCGAGCGCATCGTGGCGGACGGCACCCTGACCGACGAAACCCACCCGCTCTCGACCGTGCCGATCCACCGCTTGCTCACCGACGGCGTCGCCGAGACGCCCGGAGGGGCGCACTTCACCGCCAACCCGCCCGACTACGGCCGCGACGAGGCCTTCCAGAAGGAGTACGCCGCCGCGGCGGCCGACCCCGCCGAGTGGGAGGCCTTCGCCGGCCGCTACGTCCTCGTCGGCGAGGACGAGTACCAGGCCCGGGTCAAGGAGCGGCAGGGCCGATGACCGAGTACGGCGTCACCCGAGCCGAGTTCTGCGTCGTCGCCTGCGCCGACGTCTGGCATGACGCCGGCGAGGTCATGGCCAGCCCCTTCGGCACCATCCCCGCGCTCGGCGCCCGGCTGGCCAAACTGACCTTCGCGCCGGACCTGGTCCTCACCGACGGCGAGGCCGCCCTCATGGTGGGTGCGCCCCCCATCGCCACCCCGCCCGCCGAGCTCGTGCGCGAGGCGGCCATGACCTACCGCAGCGTCTTCGACGTGGTGTGGTCGGGCCGGCGCCACATCATGATGATGGCGAGCCAGATCGACCGCACGGGCAACCAGAACATCTCCGCCATCGGGCCGCACGATCGGCCCAAGGTACAGCTGGTCGGAGTCCGCGGCGCCCCCGGCAATTCGGTCAACCACCCCACCAGCTACTGGGTGCCCGACCACAACGCGCGCAGCTTCGTGGAGCAGGTCGACGTCGTGAGCGGCGTCGGCTACGCCCGGGCCGCGGCAGCCGGCGCGGGTGCCACGCGCTTCCACGACATCCGCCGCGTCGTCTCCAACCTCGGCGTGTTCGACTTCGAGACGCCGGACCGCACGATGCGCCTGCGCTCGCGCCATCCGGGCGTCAGCGTCGACGACGTCGCCGCCGCCACCGGCTTCGCGTTCACCGTCGGTGACGACGCGGCCGAGACCCGGCTCCCGTCGCCCGAGGAGCTCGACATCATCCGCGTGGTCCTCGACCCCGGCTCCCTGCGCGACCGCGAGGTGCGGAGCTGAGCGGGGACGCCGGCACGCCGCTGCACCCGGCGCTGCACACCGAGCTGTGCGAAAGGGTCGGCGTGCGCTTCCCACTCGTGCAGACCGGCATGGGCTGGGTGGCCGGCCCGCGGCTGGTCGCCGCCACCTGTGAGGCGGGCGGCCTCGGCATCCTGGCCTCGGCCACCATGACGCTCGACCAGCTCGCGCAGGCCATTGCCGAGGTGCGCAGCCGGACCTCGGCGCCCTTCGGCGTCAACCTGCGCACCGACGTGGCCGACGTGCACGAGCGCATCGCCCTGATGATCGAGACCGGCGCCCGGGTGGCCAGCTTCGCCCAGGCGCCCAACGCGGCCCTGGTCACCCGCTGCAAGGAGGCCGGGCTCTTCGTCATGCCGACGGTCGGCGCCCGGCGCCACGCCGAGAAGGTGGCGGAGTGGGGCGTCGATGCCGTGATCGCCCAGGGCGCCGAGGGCGGCGGCCACACGGGCAGCGTCCCTACGACCCTCCTGCTGCCCCAGGTCGTCGACGCCGTGGGCGACCGCGTCCTGGTCCTTGGTGCCGGCGGCTTCTTCAGCGGCCGGGGCCTGGTCGCCGCCCTGGCCTACGGGGCCGCCGGCGTCGCCATGGGGACGCGGTTCCTCCTCTCGGCCGAGAGCAGGGTGCCGAATGCCGTCAAGGAGCTCTACCTCGGCACGCCGGTCACCGGCACCGTGGTGACCACGAAGGTCGACGGTGCCCCCCAGCGGGTCGTGCGCACCGACCTCGTCGACCACCTGGAGGCGCAGTCATGGCTGCGTTCGCTGCCGCGCGCCGTCCGCAGCGCCTACCAGTTCCGCAAGGAGACGGGGGCGTCCATCTCGTCCCTGCTGCGCGAGGGGCGCGCCATGAAGGAGGGCAACGAGCTCACCTGGGCCCAGGTCGTCATGGCGGCCAACGCGCCCGTCATGACCAAGGCCGCGCTGGTCGAGGGCCGCACCGACGTCGGCGTGCTGCCGACGGGTCAGGTCGTCGGCGTGCTCGAGTCCCTGCCGCCGGTCGCCGACATCATCGGCGCCGTGATGGCCGAGGCGGACGGGGTCCTGCGGGGGTGGAGCGCCTAGGAGTTGTCGCCGTTGGCGGCGGCGTTGCCCTGCGCCACGCGGCGCAGCAGGTTGGACACCCGCTGGTGCGTCACGCCGAAGAGATGGGCGATGCTCGGGATGCTCTGCCCCTCGGCACGGAGAGCCACCACCAGTGACCGGCGCAGGTAGCCGCTGGCCTCGGACTGCCGGCGCAGGATCGTGCTCACCAACTGCACGGTCCCCGGCTCGTCCTCGTCCCCGAGGATCGCCTTCCACTCCCGCCCGTTCTGCCGGGCGAGGCGGACCTCGGCGATGCGCTTGGAGAGCAAGCGCTCGCTCTCGGCGTTTTCCCGCAGCACAGACTCCAGTTCGTCGAGCGCATTCAGCACTTCGTCAGACCCGGTCCCGCTCCGGTCGTCAATCTGGTCCGGCATTGAGATGTCTGCTCCTCTTTGCTGCTCCCTATCTTGGCGCAACCCGGTCACATCAGTTACCGACATGCAATGGCTCCTCCAATCGCGGCGTCGGACCCCGAATCAGACGATCACACGCGTCCACCAGCCTAAGCACGATGGGCCCGCGTTCGAACGTCAACCAATCCATACCCCGACGGCCGGGAATCACACACGGCGCGCAGGAATTGCGGCCTCACGGCTGCCACCTGGGGTTCAGCGGCTCAGAAGGACCGAGGACCCGTGCCCGAACAAACCTTGGTTTGCCGTCACGGCCACCGTGGCCCCGTCCACCTGGTGCCCGGTGGCGGTGCCCCGGAGCTGCCATACGCACTCGCACACCTGCGCGATGGCCTGCGCCGGGATCGCCTCGCCGAAGCAGGAGAGGCCCCCGGAGGGGTTGACCGGGACCCGGCCACCCAGGGCGGTGGCGCCGTCTCGGAGCAGCTTCTCCGCCTCGCCCTCGCCGCACAGGCCGATGTCCTCGTACCAGTCGAGCTCCAGGGCCGACGAGAGGTCGTAGACCTCGGCCAGGCTGACGTCCTCGGGGCCGATGCCGGCCTCGGCGTAGGCCGCCGTGGCGATGGAAGGGCGGAAGCCCGCGGCCCTCCCCGCTTCGGGGGCGCCGGTCGACGCGGCGGAGTCGGTCGAGAAGTTCGGCATCTCAATCACGGTGTTGGGGAACGTCGGCGTGACGGTCGACACGGCGTCGATGGTGACCAGTGGCGTGGCACCGCCGGCATGGTGCCGCGCGAACTCCATGCTGGAGAGCACGAGCGCGGCGCCGCCGTCGGAGGTGGCGCAGATCTCGAGCAGACGGAGCGGGTCGGCCACCATGGGTGACGACAACACCTCGTCGACCGTGACCTCCTTGCGATAGCGCGCGTAGGGGTTCGCCAGACCGTGGCGCGCGTTCTTCACCTTCACCAGCGCGAAGTCCTCCTCGGTCGCACCGAAGCGGTCCATGCGGCGGCGGGCGTAGAGCGCGAAGTAGGTCGGGTTCGTCGCCCCCATGAGATGGAAGCGCAACCAGTCCGGGTCGTCCTTGCGGTCGCCACCCACGGGGGCGAAGAAGCCCTTCGGGGTCGTGTCGGCGCCGACCACGAGCGCGACGTCGCACAGCCCGGCCAGGATCTGCGCCCGTGCGTTCGCGATGGCCACCGCGCCGGAGGCGCAGGCGGCGTAGACGCTCGAGACCCGGGCCCCGGTCCAGCCCAGCGCCTGGGCGAACGTCGCGCCCGAGACGAACCCCGGGTACCCGTTGCGGATGGTGTCGGCGCCCGAGACGAACTGCATGTCGCGCCAGCCGAGGCCGGCATCCGCCAGGGCGTCGCGTGCCGCGGCGAGCCCGTACTCGACGAAGGGCCGCCCCCACTTGCCCCACTCGTGCATGCCGGCGCCGAGCACGGCGACCTTCTTGTCGTCGGGCATCTCTCAGTCCTCCCCGCCGGGCGCACCGGCTCCGAGCGGTCGCCACTTCCACACGAGGTAGTCGCAGCCGTCCTCCGAGTAGAGCGTGTCGACCACGAGCTCGACCTCGTCGCCCACCGCGAGGTCGTCGACCGTCACCCCGTCGACGACCTGGCCCATGACGACCAGCTTCTCGGCGGCCAGCTCCACCGCCGCCAGGCAGAACGGGACGTAGGGGTCGGCCGCCACATACGGCGGCGGGGGCTGGTAGCGGGCGTCGGTGTAGGACCAGATGCGGCCCCGGCGCGACAGCTCCACCGTCTCGAACAAGGTCGATGTGCAGTCGGGATTGCGGCAGTAGCTCGACTCGGCGGGGAAGGCGAACGTCCCGCACCCCTCGCAGCGCGAGCCGAGCAGGGCCGGCGCCGCGCCGTCGTCACCGGTGGTGAACCAGCCCTCGACGGCGGGCACCCGTGTCGAGGGGGCCATCAGCCGAGCCGCTCGATGATCGTCGCGTTGGCCTGCCCGCCGCCCTCGCACATCGTCTGGAGCCCGTAGCGGGCGCCGGTGCGCTCCATCTCGTTGAGCAGCGTGGCCATGAGGCGGGCCCCCGAGCACCCGGTGGGGTGGCCGATGGCGATGGCGCCGCCGTTCGGGTTCACCCGCGCCATGTCGGGGTGGAACTCGCGCTCCCAGGCGAGCACCACCGAGGCGAAGGCCTCGTTGATCTCGACCAGGTCGATGTCGTCGAGCGACAGCTTCGCCTTGGCGAGCACAAGCTCGGTGGCCGGGATCGGCGCCGTCAGCATGATCTGGGGGTCGTTGGCCGCCACCGCGAAGGTGTGGAAGCGCGCCCGGGGGCGCAGGCCCAGCGACGTCGCCCGCTCCTCGCTCATGATCAGCACGGCCGCCGCGCCGTCGGAAATCTGCGACGACGTCCCCGCCGTCACCGTCCCCGTCTCGGAGAACGCCGGCTTCAACCCGGCCAGCTTCTCGAGCGAGGTGTCCCGGCGGATGCCCTCGTCGGATTCGAGCAGCCCGCTCACCTCGCTCACCCCGGGCATGTCGGGGTGGACCCTGGCCTCGAGCGGCACGATCTCGTTGGCGAAGCGGCCCTCCTCGGTCGCCCGCGCGGCCCGCCGGTGCGACTCCAGCGCGAACTCGTCCATCTGCTCGCGCGAGACCTTCCAGCGCCGGGCGATCTCCTCGGCGCACTCGCCCTGATGGATCAGCTCGAAGCGCTCCAGGTACAGCGGCCCGTAGGCCTCGCCCGGCCCGGGCTCGGTCGTCGACCCGATCGGCACCCGGCTCATCGACTCCACGCCGGCCCCGATGGCAACGTCCATGGCACCCGCCATGACCGCCTGCGCGGCGAAGTGGATGGCCTGCTGGGCCGAGCCGCACTGGCGGTCGACCGTCGTCCCGGGGACCGTCTCGGGGAACCCGGCGGCCAGGGCGGCGTTGCGGGCGATGTTCATCGCCTGCTCCCCGACGGTCATGGTGCACCCCATGACGACGTCCTCTACCAGGGCGGGGTCCAGGTCGTTGCGGGCCAGCAGGGCCGCCAGCGGCTGGGCGGCCAGGTCGGTGGCGTGCCATCCCGAGAGGCGCCCCCCGCGGCGACCGACCGGTGTTCTGACGGCATCGACGATCACGGCATTGGGCATAAGGATGCCAATTCTGACGCCGAATCAGATCCGGTGCCAGACGGGAGGGCAGGCCCCGCGCTGCGCCCACCTTGGCAACGCCGAGGCCGCTGTGCCAGATTCGCACCGCCATGGACCTGACCTTCAGCGCCGAGCACGAGACCTTCCGCGCCGAGGCCAGGGCCTGGCTGGCCGCGCACGTCCCCGCCGACCCCCTCCCCTCGCTCGATACGGCGGCCGGGTTCGAAGCCCACCGGGCCTGGGAGCGCACCATGTTCGAGGACCGCTGGTCCGTGGTGAGCTGGCCGACCGAGTACGGAGGGCGCGACCTCGGGATCTTCGAATGGCTCGTGTTCGAGGAGGAGTACTACCGCGCCCGCGCCCCCAAGCGGGTGAGCCAGAACGGCATCTTCCTCCTCGCCCCCACCATGCTCGAGTACGGGACTGACGCCCAGAAGGCGCGCTACCTGCCGCCGATGGCGTCGGGCGACGAGATCTGGTGCCAGGGCTGGTCCGAACCCGACGCGGGCAGCGACCTGGCCGGCATCCGCTCACGCGCCTCGCGCAACGCGGCCGGCGACGGCTGGGTCCTCAACGGCCAGAAGACATGGGCCAGCCGGGGCGCGTTCGCAGAATGGTGCTTCGGTATCTTCCGCACCGACCCCGAGGCCGAGCGCCACCGCGGGCTCACCTACTTCCTCGTCGCCATGGACTCGCCCGGCCTGACCGTGCGCCCGATCCCCCAGATCGACGGCGAGACGGGCTTCGCCGAGATCTTCTTCGACAACGTGGAGGTGCCCGAGGACCAGGTACTGGGCGAGGTCGGCGCCGGTTGGTCCGTGGCGATGGCGACGGCGGGGTCCGAGCGCGGCCTCTCGCTGCGCAGCCCGGCGCGCTACACCGAGGCAGCCGACCGCCTCGTCGCGCTCTTCGAGGGGCGCGGCGGCCCGGCCGCGTCCGCCGACGCCGTGGCCCGGGCCCACATGGACGCCGAGGCCTACAAGCTGCACACGTACTGGACGGCCTCCCGGGTGGCGCGCGGCCACGCGGTGGGCCCGGAGGCCAGCTGCAACAAGATCTTCTGGTCCGAGACCGACGTCGCCATCCATACCGCGGCGCTCGACCTGCTCGGTCCTGACGCGGAGCTGCTCGAGGCCGGCGCGCCGGGCGAGTGGCTCGATGGCTATCTCTTCTCGCTGGCCGGGCCCATTTACGCCGGGACCAACGAGATTCAGCGCAACGTGGTGGCCGAGCGCCTGCTCGGGCTGCCCCGGGGCTGAGCGGGCCCCGGCCGTGGACTTCGCATTCACCGACGAGCAGGACGCCCTGCGCGAGGGCGTCCGCACGGTCCTCGACACCGAGTGCAGCCCCGACGCGCTGCGCGCGTTCGAGCAGGCCGACGAGGACGGACGGGCCGAGCTGGCCCGGAACCGCTGGGCCGTGCTGGCCGAGCTCGGGGCACCCGCGCTCGTCGTGCCCGAAGCCGCGGACGGACTGGGCCTCAGCGATGTCGACCTCGTGGGGGTGCTGGAGGAGGCGGGCCGGGCCTGCCTGCCCGAGCCCCTGCTCGAGACCGCTGCGCTCGCCGCGCCGACGCTCGCCGCACTGCTGCCCGACCCGGCGGCCGCCGCCGCGCTCGCCGCACTGGTCGAGGACGACGCCAGTTTCGCCGTCGGGGGCGTCGACGTCACGGCGGATGGGCTCGTGTCGCCGACCACGGTGTCGGCGGACGGCACGCTGCGCACGCCCCGCGTCGTCGGCGCCCGCGATGCGGCCATTCTGCTGCTGGCATGCCGCGACGCCGACTCGGGCTGGCAGCTGCACTCGGTGCCGGCGGCCTCGTGCACCGTGCATCCGACGCCAGCCCTCAGCTCGACGCGTGATCTCTCCACCGTGCACTGGCCGCTCGACTCGGACACGCTGCTGGCCTACGGCGTCGCCGCCGAGGCGGCCGTGTCGCTGCTGGCGGACCGCGCCGCCGCCGGGACCGCGGCGCTGCTCGTCGGCCTGGCTGACCGCATGCTCGTCATGACGGCGGTGTACGCGAAGGAGCGCCATCAGTTCGGCAAGCCGATCGGCAGCTTCCAGGCCGTCAAGCACCACCTGGCCGACGCCCGCGTCGCCCTCGAGTTCGCCCGGCCGGCCACCTACCGCGCCGCCTGGTCCCTCGCCACCGCGCAGCCGGCGCTCTCCCACGACGCATCAATGGCGAAGGCGATGGCATCCGACGCCGCCGACCTCGCCGCGCGGGTGGCCCTGCAGGTCCACGGCGCTATCGGGTACACGTGGGAGTGCGACCTCCACTTCTTCTTGAAGCGCACCTGGGCGCTGTCGCGGGCCTGGGGCGACGCCGCCACCCACCGCCGGCTCGTCCTCGCCCAGGTCGGGCGGCCCTGACAGGGGTAGGGACTGGCCACGTCCGATTCCCGCCAGTAATCGTCACAGCGGCGTGCCACGCTGGCACCCGTGATCGAGAACCCGGACCGCTGCTACCAGGCGGCGCAGAGCAAGGACGCCCGCTTCGACGGCTGGTTCTTCTGCGCGGTGACCTCGACCGGGATCTACTGCCGGCCGAGCTGCCCGGCCCGCACCCCCAAGCGGCAGAACGTCCGCTTCTACGCGACCGCCGCGGCCGCCCAGCAGGCCGGCTTCCGCGCCTGCCTCCGCTGCCGCCCCGACGCCACGCCGGGATCACCGGAGTGGAACATCCGGGCCGACGTCGTGGCGCGGGCGATGCGGCTCATCCGCGACGGCATCGTCGACCGTGAGGGCGTCGAGGGCCTGGCGCGGCGCCTCGGGTACAGCACGCGCCAGCTGAACCGCCTCGTCACGGCGGAGGTGGGGACGGGGCCGCTCGCCATCGCGCGGGCCCAGCGCAGCCAGACGGCGCGCATCCTGCTCGAGACGACGGACCTCCCCGTCGCGCACGTCGCGTTCGCGGCCGGCTTCGCCAGCGTGCGGCAGTGCAACGACACGGTGCGCCAGATCTTCGCCGACACGCCGAGCGGCTTACGGGCACGGTCCGCCAGGGCGGCGCACGCAAGGAGAGAGGCAGGCGCTGGCAGCGGTGGCGGTGGTGGCGAGGGCACGGGTGCGGCGCAGGCCATCCGGCTCCGCCTGCCCTGCCGGCGCCCGTTCAGCCCGGCGTCGGTGCTCGAGTTCCTCGGCGCCCGCGCCCTGCCCGGCGTGGAGTCGCTCGACGGCTCGTCCTACCGACGGAGCCTGCGCCTGCCCCACGGCCACGGCATCGTCACGCTGTCCGCGCCCGGGGGCGACGGCCACGCGCGCGACGACAGGAGCGGCCCGTCCTATGTGGAGGGCGAACTCGTGCTCTCCGATCTGCGCGACCTCACCACCGCCGTCTCGCGCTGCCGCCAACTGCTCGACCTCGACGCCGACCCCGTCGCCGTGTGGGAGGCGCTGCGCGGCGACGCGCTGGTGGGCCCCGTGGTCGAGCACGACCCGGGACGCCGGGTGCCGGGCGCGGCCGACGGCTTCGAGCTCGCCGTGCGCGCCGTGATCGGCCAGCAGGTCTCGGTGCCCGGGGCCCGCACGGTGGCGGGCCGGCTCGTGCAGGCGGCCGGCGACCCGCTCCCCGAGGCGGCCGGCACGGTCACCCACCTCTTCCCCACGCCGGCCGCACTCATCGAGTTGGCCGGACGCGACCCGGGCGTCTTCGCCATGCCGGCCGGCCGGCGGCGGGCGGTCGTCGCGCTGGCCGACGCGGTCGAGAGCGGCGACGTCGTCATCGACCCCGGCGCCGACCCGCTCGAGGTGCGCCGCGCCCTGGTGCGGCTCCCGGGCATCGGCCCCTGGACGGCCGAGTACGTGGCGATGCGCGCGCTGCGCGACCCGGACGCGTTCATGCCGACCGACCTCGGCATCCGCCGGGCGGCGCGGGCGATCGGCCTGCCCGACGAGCCCGTGCGTCTCGCCGCCGCCGCCGACGGCTGGCGGCCGTGGCGCAGCTACGCCATGGCCCACCTGTGGTCGCTCCCCATACCGGACGCCGAGATCCCCATCCCACCGATGAAAGGACGTGCAGCATGACGACCTCCCCCACCGCCACCATGCCCATCGACACCCCGATCGGCCGTCTCGTCCTGGAGTGCGACGGCGAGGTGCTGATCGGTGTCTGGCTGCCCCACGAGCGGCGGCACGGGCGCCGCGACGTCGACGACGTCCCGCCCATCCTCAAGGAGACGGCGTCACAGCTCGAGGAGTACTTCGCCGGCGAGCGCACCGAGTTCGACGTGGCAATGGACCTCGACGGCACACCCTTCCAGAAGGAGGTCTGGACCGAGCTGACGCGCATCGGGTACGGCGAGACGATCAGCTACGGCGAGCTGGCCCGCCGGGTCGGGCGCCCCAAGGGGCCGCGCGCCGTGGGCCAGGCCAACGGGCGCAACCCCATCCCGATCATCGTCCCCTGCCACCGCGTGCTGGCGAGCAACGGGATCGGCGGCTACGGGGGCGGCCTGAAGGTGAAGCGCGCCCTGCTGGCGCTGGAAGGTGTGAGCGCGTAAGAGCACATCGGCCCTGGCGGATGCGGCACGGCAGCCGCACCATCGGGGCATGTGGACGTACGGGGACTACCTGCGCTGGCTGTACCGGGGTGGGCGCCCCAGCCGGTTCGCGCAGATGCAGAACCGGCTGTCGGCCGTCGCGTTCTCGGCCGGCCTGATGCCGTCCCGCGCCGGTGCGCTCGAGGTCCGTGGGCGCCGTAGCGGGAAGGCCGTCTCGCTGCCGGTCGTCATCGCCGACTACGAGGGTGAGCGCTACGTCGTCTCCATGCTCGGGTCGGATGCGAACTGGGTGCGCAACCTCGAGGCGGACGGCGGCAGGGCCGAGCTGCGCCACGGCAGGCGGGAGTCGGTGTCGCTGGTCGAGGTGGACCCAGCGTTGCGGGCGCCCATCCTCCGCCGCTACCTCGCGGTGGCGCCGGGGGCCCGCCCCCACATCCCGGTCGACCGCAAGGCCCCGTTGCGCGACTTCGAGGCGATCGCCGCCGACTATCCGGTCTTCCGGATTGAGCCCCGGGCGGACGCGGCCTGATCGCAAGGTCGTCGCGCGCGTAAGGTGCGCCGGTGGAAACTGCTCTGAGTGTGAGGGACGCGTTCGACCTGACGGGCCGGGTGGCGCTCGTCACCGGGGCGGGCGGCAGCATCGGGCGCACCACGGCGGAGGTGCTGGCGGCCGCCGGCGCCACAGTGGTCTGCGCGGACATCAACGGTGCCGCCGCGGCCGAGACGGCGAGCGGCATCCTGAACCAGGGCGGGAAGGCCGAGGCCGCGGAGATCGACATCTCGGTCCCCGGTGCGGCGACGACGCTGGTCGGCCACATCACGGCCCGCCACGGCGGGCTCCACGTGCTGTGCAACATCGCGGGGATCATGATCGACAGCTCAATTATCGACCTCGACCCCGACGAGTTCGATCGCATCCTCTCGGTGAACCTCAAGGGCGTCGTGTACGGATGCCAGGCCGCCGGCAAGGTGATGGTGGCGCAGGGCGGCGGCTCCATCATCAACATGGCGTCCGCGGCCGTGCTGACACCCGCGCCCGGCGTCGGGCCCTACGCCATCTGCAAGGCCGCGGTGGCGCAGCTGACCATGTCGATGGCCGTCGAGGTGGGCGAGCACGGCGTGCGCGTGAACACAGTCGCGCCGGGCTTCGTCCCCTCCAACATGACGGCGCGCTACTACACGAACCCCGACGGGACCGTCAACGAGGAGACCAAAGCGGCCATGGTGAAGCCGATGGCCCGCATGACCCCCCTGCGCCGGGTGGGGGTGACGTCGGACATCGCGTACTGCGTGCTGTATCTCGCCTCGGACGCCAGCAGCTTCGTCACGGGCCAGCTGCTCAGCCCCAACGGCGGCGTGGCGATGCACTATTGAGCCGCGCCCCCCGGCGTGC
>JBEKVF010000026.1:0-12974 GCA_049514295.1 Acidimicrobiales bacterium | reverse complement strand
GGCGTTGCTGCGTCAGGCTTTCGCCCATTGCGCAAGATTCCCCACTGCTGCCTCCCGTAGGAGTCTGGGCCGTGTCTCAGTCCCAGTGTGGCTGATCGTCCTCTCAGACCAGCTACCCGTCGATGCCTTGGTGAGCTATTACCTCACCAACTAGCTGATAGGCCGCGAGCCCCTCCCGAAGCGGAATCCATTTCCTTATCAGATCATGCGGTCCGATAGGGATATCCGGTATTAGCACCGGTTTCCCGGTGTTGTCCCGGTCTTCGGGGCAGGTTGCTCACGTGCTACTCACCCGTTCGCCACTCACTCTTCATCAGTATTGCTACCGAATGGAGCGCGTTCGACTTGCATGTGTTAGGCACGCCGCCAGCGTTCGTCCTGAGCCAGGATCAAACTCTCCATCGAGACTCACGACCTTCCGAACTCCACGAGGGAGCCCATCCGGCCAAGAATCAGAGAGTCACCATGTTTGACTCAAACCATGGTAACCACAGGCCCTTTTGCCCAAAGGGTTCCGGGACCTGCGTAATGCTTAATTGACGTACAACCCATCCGTATGAGTACAGATGAATTGCCCGCACTGGCTTTTGGCTCTCACTATTCCGTTTTCAAGGAGCGACCGGGCACACACCTTTACTGCCGGTGTTGGTGCCGGGTGTACCGAAGGACTGTTTCCGGACGAATTGCTTCGCCGGCGAGTCTCCTTCGGCTGTCGGAGGGCCTGGGGGGCCGTTCCGACGGGAGTGTCACCCTAACAGACGCGTGTCAGACCGTCAACGCGTCCGGGCGGGCCAGATTCCGCCGGGGTGATCGCCCCGGACCGGCCACTGAGACCGATCGTAGCGGGACACCCGCCCATCGCTGCGGATGCCCGCTCGAGCGGCCCGGTTCCCTCGACAGCGCTCCGTCCGCACACCGTGTGGTGGCATGCGGTGAGCCACCCGGCCCCCCGCATGCCACCTGGTGTTCGAAGCTCAACTGGCTTTCCGCTCCAACTCGTCGCCAAACGAGAGCACCTTTGGGAGCGTGCGCCGCCTGTTGATCTCCTCGATCTACCGCATGCCACGCGTGCAACGAATTCCGATGACAGCATGATGCACTGGCGTTGTTGCACGGTTGTGACAGGCCGGTGACACCCCTGGCGGGCCTGTTCTCCCTGTTCACGTGGCTGAAGTCCCGGGACATTCCGGGCCGCTCAGGGTCTCGACAGGCTGGGGTCCCCCCGCACCCAGAAGCGCCAGCGCTTCTCCGTCGCCTCCTTGATGCCGATCCGCGTCCCGCGGCCCGGACGCCTGGGCGGGGGTGCCCCGTCGTCCAACAAGCGGACCGGGGTCTCACCCGGGTCCTCACTCGAGCCGCGAGGCCCACGCCGGCTCCGGGCGGGGGTCAGGAGGTCGGTCCCGTTGTCCGTCCCGGTGATCCCGAGGGCCTGGCAGAGCTTGGCCGGGCCGTTGCACAGGTCCCACTCCAGACGGGCTGCGGGACGGGCCACCCGCATGGCCTCCAGCCCGCTCATGGGCGCCAGGGCCCGGATGAGCACCGCCGCCGCCTCGCCCTCGGGACCGCACACCACGTTGGCGCACCAGTGCATCCCGTAGGTGAAGTACACGTAGAGGAACCCCGGCGGTCCGAACATCACCGCCGTCCGCGGCGTCAGGCCCCGATAGGCATGGGACGCCGCGTCGTTGGCCCCGTGATAGGCCTCCACCTCGACGATCCGCCCCGACCGCTCACCGCGGACCAGGACCTTGTTGAGGAGCCAGGGTGCGACCGCGAGGGGACCACCCTCAAAGTCCGACCGCTGCATCGGGCCAACCCTGACGCACCCGGGGCGGCGGCCGCCACCCCGCTCAGCCCGTCGTGCTCACCCCGTGGCGCTCGATGCCCCCGCCGACGTGTCGTGGTGGCCACCCGGCGCGGCCGCCGTGAGATGCGCCGGTGAGGGGCGCCCGTGCCGCGACGTCGCCGCGCCCCGCCGCTCCCCCGCCCCCGCCGCCATCCGGCTCAGCAGCCACAGCTCGTCCACCATGGCCCGGGCGAGGCCGGGCAGGTCCGGTACCGCTGTCGCGCACGCGTTGATCCCGACGAAGAGCGACTCGCGGTAGCTCTGCACCGTGATGTTCAGCGCCACCCCGTCGACCACGGGGCCGAGCGGGTGGACCGCACGGAGCTCCATGCCGGCGAAATAGAGGGGGAACCCGGGGCCGGGCACGTTCGAGACCATGAGGTTGCCGGCACGGACCCTGCGGAGGATGCCCGAGCGCACGCCGAGCTGGATCACCGGCTTGGCCAGTGCCGGCGGAACGGCGTCCGCGAGCAGCATGGCCATCGGGCCGAAGCCGATGGCCCGCTCCTGGCCCTTGCACGAGTCACTGGCGGCGGTCACCGTGCGGAGGCGCTCCAGGGGTGTCTGCCGGTCGTTGGCCAGCGGGACGAACATGGCGGAGAGCTGGTTCCCCACCGCGTCCGCGTGCGCATCGCCGCGCACCGACACGGGGACGACGGCGACGAGCGGGCTGTCGGTGTCCTGATCGTGAGCAGCCAGATGCGAACGCAGCGCGCCAGAGCACACGGCCAGCACCACGTCGTTGATCGTCGACCCGTAGCGGTCTCTCAGCGCACGTACCGGTGCCATGTCCAACTCGGCGAAGGAGACCGCCCGCCGGGCCCCGACGGGTGACTCGAAGGTGGAGGGCGCACCGAGCGGGATGGACACCGGGCCGCTGTCGTCGTCGAACGCGCGGCGGGCCAGCCGCACAGAGGTGCGGCCGATCTCGCGCACGGCGCGCAGCGCCCGCACCGGGCTGTTGATGAAGCTCGGCAGTGCGTCGGTCATGAGCCGGGTGCTCGACGGCAGCCGCGCCGGGAGCCAGGGCGGGTACGGCTCGGTGACCGCGCTGCCCTCGGGCGTGAGGTCCAGCAGCTGTGCCAGCAGCTGCGCGCCCGCCACACCGTCGATGACGGCATGGTGGACCTTGGCGATCAGACCGACCATGCCGCCGGCCAGCCCCTCAATGACGTGCATCTCCCACGGCGGCTGCTCGGGCTGGAGCGGGCGGCCCATCACCTTGGCCACCATCCCGGTGAACTCCTCGTCACCTCCCGGGTGCGGGAGGGCGGCCCGGTGCAGATGGTTCCCGAGGTCGAACTCGGGATCGTCGACCCAGCGTGGATGGTCGAGACCCAACGGGACGGGCACCAGCCGGCGCCGGAAGGGGGTCAGCGTCGGCATCCTGGCCTCCAGCACCTCGCAGATGCGCTCGAAGGTGTAGCCACCCTCGGCGGTGGTGGGATCGAAGACGCAGACGTACGCGATCTCCATCGGTGTCTCCGGGGTGTCGGAATAGATGAACATCGGGTCGATGCCGCTCATTCGCTCCATGGCGCTTCTTCTCATTCGCTCGATGGCGCTTCTTCCCGTCGTGAGTCCGGGTGGGCTCGGCCTACACGTACAGGGTGCGCGCATCCGTCTGCGCGATACAACTGTTTGAGGGAATCTTTATGGTGCGTTCACCTGGGGGCTACACGACACAGGGGGTACGCCACGGATCCGCCATAATCCGCCGGCTGCTACAGCCGTTGGGGCTACGCCGGTGTCCCTTGCGGCCGCCACTGCGCCAGCCGGGTGCGGTCGACCTCACGGCGGCGGACGAAACGCTCCGCCTGCTCGGCGACCGGGCCGGGGCCGGCCCCTCCCGGGGTCCGCCGACGGGTCACCGCCACACCGGGCTCCAGCAGCTCGACCGCGGCCTCACCCAGATCCGGGTGCCCGGCAACCAGCTCCACCAGCGGCACGTGGCGCTCGAGGGACTCGCGGACCAGCCCGCCGACGAGCGCGTGCGCCTGGCGGAATGGCATCCCCTGCTCGACCAGCATCTCGGCCAGGTCGATGGCGGATGCCGCCGGCCCGTCCGCCGCCGATTGCATGCGATCCTCGTTCCACGTCGCGGTCTCGTACACGCCGCGCAGCGCGATCAGCGCGCGCGAGACCTGCACGACGGCGTCGAAGAGCGGCTCCTTGTCCTCCTGCAGGTCGCGGTTGTAGGCGAGCGGCAGTCCCTTGAGCATCACAAGCACCGCGCTGACGTGGCCGATGAGGCGACCCGATTTGCCACGGGCCAGCTCAGCCACGTCGGGGTTCTTCTTCTGCGGCAGCATCGAGCTCCCGGTGGCGTACGCGTCATTGAGCGTGCAGAAGCCGAACTCCTCGGTCGACCACAGCACGATCTCCTCCCCCATCCGGGACAGGTGCACGCCGAGCAGGGCCAGGTCGAACAGCGACTCGGCCACGAAGTCGCGGTCGGACACGGCGTCGAGCGAGTTCTCGAAGCGACCGTGGAACCCGAGCTCGGCGGCGACGTAGTCGGGATCGAGCGGCAACGACGAGCCGGCGAGCGCCCCCGCCCCAAGGGGCGAGACGTTGAGGCGGTCGACGGTGGTGAGGATCCGGTCCACATCGCGTGCGAGCGCCCACCCGTGGGCCAGCAGGTGGTGGGCGAGCAGCACCGGCTGCGCCCGCTGCATATGCGTGTAGCCGGGCAGGTACACGTCCGCGGCCTCGCTGGCGCGTTGGGCCAGCGCGTCCTGCAGCGCCATGATCTCCTCGGCGACCCCGACCAGGGAGCGACGGCACCAGAGCCGCAGCGCGGTGGCGACCTGGTCGTTGCGGCTCCGGCCCGTGTGCAGCTTGGCGCCGACGTCGCCGATCAGCTCGGTGACGCGCCGCTCAATGGCCGTGTGGATGTCCTCGTCCCCCGGCGCGAACTCGAAGACGCCGGTCGCGAACTCCTCCTCGACGATGTCGAGCGCGTCCACCAGGGACGACACCTCGCTTTCGGCGAGGATCCCCGCCTTGCCGAGGCCCTTGACGTGGGCGCGCGACCCGGCCAGATCGTCGCTCGCCAGCAACCGGTCGAAGGGCAGGCTGACGGTGAACTCCGCCACGGCATCCGCCATGCCGGTCGAGATGCGGCCCTCCCAGAGCGTCACGACCCGCCCCTCTCTGCCGCCTCCGCGCCCGGGCCCTGGCGGGCCGACCACGTCGCGACACCGAGGCCCCACAGGCGTACGAAGCCCTCGGCGTCGGCGTGCCGGAACGTGTCGGAGGCGTCGTAGGTCGCGAGCCCGTGGTCGTAGAGGGCCACCGGGCTGCGCCGGCCCACCACCGCGCACGTGCCCGGCGCGGCGAAGCGCAGCCGCACCTCGCCCGTGACGTGGCGCTGGCTCTCCGTGATGAACGCCTGCAGCGCGTCCCTCAGCGGCGAGTACCACAGACCGTCGTAGACCAGCTCGGACCAGCGCGGCTCGAGGCGTGCCTTCTCGTGGTGGAGGTCGCGCTCGAGGGTCAGGTCCTCGAGGTCCGCGTGAGCCACGATCAGCGAGAGCGCGGCCGGGCACTCGTAGACCTCCCGGCTCTTGATGCCGACCCGCCGGTTCTCGATCATGTCGAGGCGGCCGAAGCCCCGGCTGCCCGCCAGCTCGCCGAGCCGGCTGATGAGGTCGTAAGGGGCGAGCGGCGTGCCGTCGAGGGTGACCGGCACGCCCGCCTCGAAGCCCACGATGACCTCGACGGGCTCGGTCTCGGTCACCCGGGTGAGCGTGTAGACGTCGTCGGGCGCCAGCGCCCACGGGTCTTCGATAGCGCCGCACTCAATCGCCTTGCCCCACAGGTTGTCGTCGATGGAGTACAGCTTCTCCTTGGTGACGGTGATGGGGATGTCCCACTTGTCCGCCAGCTCGACGCAGTCCTCGCGGGAGAGGCCCCACACCCGGGCGGGGGCGAAGATGCCGAGATCGGGAGCGAGGGCGCGCACGCCCACCTCGAAGCGCACCTGGTCGTTCCCCTTGCCCGTGCATCCGTGGGCCACCGCCGTCGCGCCGTGGCGGCGCGCCTCGGCGACGAGGTGGCGCACGATCACCGGGCGCGACAGCGCGGACACGAGCGGGTACTTGCCCTCGTAGCGGGCGTTGGCCTGCAGGGCCGGCACGCAGAACTGCTCCGCCATCTCGTGACGGGCGTCGACCACCACCGCCTCGACCGCCCCGGCGGCCAGCGCCCGGGCCCGGATGGCGTCCCAGTCCTCGCCGCCGCGGTCGGCCGCCTGCCCGATGTTGACCGCCACCGCGATGACCTCCACGCCCTCGTTCTCGATGAGCCAGCGGACCGCCACCGACGTGTCGAGTCCACCGCTATAGGCCAGTACAACCCGTTCAGGCATCTTCAGTCCTCTTCCTTCCCATTCAAAGCGATCTTGTGCGCGGCGGCAATGCCTGCGACGTCGCGCAGGTGGTCCGCCATGGTGCCACCGCCGACCTGCTCGTCGACGACGACGAGCACCGTGTCGTCCCCGGCCACGGTACCCACCACCCCTTCGAGCCCGCTGCGGTCGAGGGCCGAGCCGACGACGTGGGCGGAGCCCGGCGGCGTGCGCAGCACCACCAGGTTCCCAGAGTGCGCCACCTCGACGACCCACTCGCCGAGCACGCGGCGCAGGTGGTCCTCGGGCGCGATCTGGTGCACCGGGAGCTCGGGAAGCGCGTAGGCCGTCTCGCCCCCGGGCAGGCGGACCTTGACGGCCCCCAGGTCGTCGAGGTCGCGCGAGACCGTCGTCTGGGTGGCCTCGATCCCCTGGTCACCCAGCAGGATCACCAGCTGTGCCTGGCTCGTGACCGCCTGGGACTCCAGCAGCTTGGTGATCCGGTGCTGGCGCTGGTTCTTGGTCAGGCGGCCCGGTGCGTGCCCGCTCACGCCCGGCCCTCCGTGGCCCAGGCCAGGATCCCGCGCATGGCCGTCCGGCGATGGGCCGCCTGTCGCCACACCAGCGAGCGCGGGCCCTCGAGGACGGAGTCGGTGATCTCCTCCCCCCGATGGGCCGGCAGGCAGTGCAGCACGATGGCGTCGGCCGTGGCCTGGTCGACGAGCTCGTCGTCGATGGTGAAGCCCTCGAAGGCCGCCAGGCGGAGCGCCCGCTCCTCCTCCTGGCCCATGCTCGTCCACACGTCGGTGTAGAGCACCGCGGCGCCCTTGGCCGCCTGGTGGGGGTCGTCCGACAGCTGCACGGTGCCACCCCGTGCGGAGCGGTCGGCGAAGACCCGTAACCCGGCGAGCTCCTCGGACGAGAACGTGTAGCCCGCCGGAGAGGCGATACGGATCTCCATCCCCTCGAGGAGCCCCGCCTTGGCCAGGGAGCGGGCCATGTTGTTGGCGTCCCCGACGTAGGCCAGGGTGCGCCCGCGCAGGCGGCCCAGTGCCTCCCGCATGGTGACCACGTCGGCCACCGCCTGGCAGGGGTGGGCGGTGTCGGAGAGGAGGTTCACGATCGGGACGTCGAACCCGCTCCGTTCGAGCGCGGCCGCCATGCGCAGGAGGACGCGATGGTCGAAGACCCGCGCGCACAGCACGCGGTGATAGCAGGCGAGCGTGCGGGCCACGTCCTCGGCCGTCTCACGCACGTCCAGGCCCACCTCGGCCCCCTGGATGTAGACCGGGTGCCCTCCCAGGTCGACCACCGCCATCTCGGTGGAGTTGCGCGTGCGCGCCGACGGCTTCTCGAAGAGGAGCGCAACGCCGAGGCCCGCCAGCCGCTTCTCCGGCGGCTCGTCGAGCGCGAGCTCCATCACCCGGCCCCACGCGGCAGGGTCGAGGTCGTCGATGTCGAAGAAGTCGGGCATGGGTCGGTGCTCCTGCTCCTCAGTCGGCCTTATCGGAGGACACGTCGGCCAGGACGTCACCGAGGATCCGCAGTGCGGTGTCGAGTTCGTCGTCACTCACGAGAAGGGGGGGTGCCACGCGGATCGCGTCGGGACGGACCGGGTTGACGAGCAGGCCCCGCTGGAGCGCCAGCGCCGTGGCCTCCTTGGCCACCGGTGCCTCGAGCTGTGCCGCCAGCAGCAGACCCGCGCCACGCACCGACACGACGCCGGGCAGCTGCCCGAGCCCGCCGGCCAGGCGCGCGCCCGCCACGCGGGCCCGGCGGCACACGTCCTCGGACTCCATGACGGCGAGCGTCGCTCTCACGGCGGCCAGCGCGAGCGGCTGCCCCCCGAAGGTCGACCCGTGGTCGCCCGGGCCGAACGCGGCCGCCACCTCGGACCGGGCCCAGCAGGCGCCCACCGGCATGCCGTTGCCGAGCGCCTTCGCCATGGTCACCACGTCGGGCTCGAGCCCCTGCGCCTGGAAGGCGAACCAGTGGCCGGTGCGGCCGAGACCCGTCTGCACCTCGTCGAGCATGAGGAGCGCGTTGCGCTCCGTGCACAGCGACCGCACGGCGCCCAGGTAGTCCGAGCTGGGCACCATCACCCCGCCCTCGCCCTGGAGCGGCTCGAGGAGGACGGCGGCCACAGTCTCGGGGTCCAGCGCGTTGTCGAGTGCGGCGACGTCGTCGTAGGGCACGTGCACGAACCCCTCGGGCAGCGGGAGGAACGGCGCCTGCTTCTCGGGTTGGCCCGTCGCCGTCAGCGTGGCCAGCGTCCGGCCGTGGAACGAGTTGTCGGCGCTGATCACCACGTGGCGGCCCCCGCCGGCCCAGCGCCGGGCCAGCTTCAGTGCGCACTCGTTCGCCTCCGCACCCGAGTTGGCGAAGAAGACCTGCCCACCGGCCCGGCCGGTGCCGCCGTTGATCAGCCGGTCGATGGTGCGGGCCACCTCGGGCGCCAGCGTGTTCCCGTACAGGTTCGAGACGTGACACAGGGTCCGCGCCTGCTGGGCGACGGCGTCGGCCACGACCGGGTGGGCGTGGCCGAGCGACACGACCGCCAGGCCCGTGATGAAGTCGAGGTACTCCTTGCCGTCAGCGTCGAAGAGGACGGTGCCCTCGCCGCGCACGAAGGTGGCCGGCGGGTCGGCGTAGGTGCGCATCAGGGCGTCGCGCCCTGGCGCTGGCGCGGGCACCGGCGTCGGATCCGTCACGGCTGCACCATCGTCCCCACCCCCGAGTCGGTGAAGAGCTCGAGGAGGAGGGCGTGGGGCACGCGCCCGTCGAGGATGTGCGCCCTGTGCACCCCGGCGCGCACCGCGCTGGCGCAGGCCTCGACCTTGGGAATCATGCCGCCCTGCGCCCCGCCGCTGCGGAGGATCTCGTCGATCACGTCGGCGGAGGCCTTGTGGATCACCGTCGTGGGATCGTCCGCTACCACTCGCAGCCCCTCGATGTCGGTCAGGAAGATCAGCTTCTCGGCCTGCAGGGCCTCCGCCAGGGCGCCGGCGACGGTGTCGGCGTTGATGTTGTAGGCCTGGCCCGCCTCGTCGGCCGCGATGGTTGCCACCACAGGGATCAGCCCCTCGGCCACGAGGCGTTGCAGCATGGTGGGGTCGACCACCGACACGTTGCCGACGAACCCGAGGTCGACGTGGGTTGGCGCAGCCGTGATCAGGTTGGCGTCCTCGCCCGACATGCCCACGGCCAGCGGCCCGTGCACGTTGATGGCGGAGACGATGTCGCGGTTCACCTTGCCGACGAGGACCATACGCGCGATGTCGAGCGTGTCCGCGTCGGTGACGCGCAGCCCGTTGCGGAATTCCGTCTCCTTGCCGAGGCGGGCCATCAGCTCGCCGATCTGCGGACCGCCCCCGTGCACCACCACCGGCAGGATGCCGACCGCTCGCATGAGGACCACGTCCTCCGCGAACGAGGCGAGGGCGGCGTCCTCGTCGGTGCCGCCGTCACCGTTGCCCGCGTTCGATGCGTGCAGCGCGTTGCCGCCGTACTTGACGACGACGATCTTCCCCCAGAAGCGCCGGATGTAGGGCAGCGCCTCCACCAGCACCGAGGCGGTCTTCGCCGCGGCGGCCTTCTGCGCCCGGGTGACCCTAGGCGGGACGGGCACCGCTCCCGGCGCCGTCACGACGTCGTCCTGTTCTCGTCGAGGTAGCCGTAACTCAGGTCCGTCCCGAGGACCACCGCCTCACCCGACCCCAGACCGAGGTGGCAGTCGAGCACGATGTGGCGCCCGGCCATGTGGGCGGCGACCGCCCCCTCGTCGTGCGGCACGGCCACCCCGGCGGCGCACACCACGGTGCCGCCGTAGGCCACCGTCACGCGGTCGATGTCGAAGGGCGTCCCGGCCGAGCCGAGCTCGGACACGACGCGCCCCCAGTAGGGGTCCTCCCCGAAGAGGGAGCACTGGACGAGCATGGAGTCCGCGACCTTGCGCGCCGCCCGGTGGGCGGCGTCGTCGCTCTGCGCACCACGGACGTGCACGTGGGACACCTTGGTCGCGCCCTCTGCGTCGTCCACCATCTGCTCGGCGAGGGACCGGCAGGCCTCGGTGAGGGCCCTGGTGAGTGCAGCGGACGAGGGGCTCGATCCGAGGCCGCTCGCCAGCACGAGCACGGTGTCGTTGGTCGAGGTGCACCCGTCGACCGAGATCGCGTTGAACGACGCCGCCACCGCCTTGCCGAGCGCCTTCTGCAATGTCGCCGCATCGACCGCGGCGTCGGTCGTGCAGAGCGCCAGCATCGTCGCCATGTTCGGGGCCAGCATTGCGGCGCCCTTGGCCATGCCGCCCACCGTGAAGCCGTCGCCGGGCACCACGACCTCCTTCGGCACGGTGTCGGTCGTCATGATGGCGCGGGCCGCGTGCGCTGCATCGCGTTCGGTCCCACCACGTGCCATGACGATCGGCTCCAGCTGCGGGAGGACGTGCTCGACGGGGAACGGGATGCCGATGAGACCCGTCTGGCACACCAGGATCTCCTCTGCGGTGGATCCGATTTCGCCCGCGACCGCGACACACAGCCGCTCCGCCGCGCTCCGTCCCGGCTCGCCCGTGGCCGCGTTCGCATTGCCCGAGGTGAGGATCACGCCCGCGGCGGCGCCCCCCGTCGCGGCAAGGTGGGCCCGGCTCACCTGGACCGGCGCCGCCGCGGCCAGGTTGGAGGTGAACACCCCGGCCGCCGGCACGGCGCGGCCGTCAGCGGTGGTGACCACGGCGACATCGGGCACGCTGCCGGCCTTGATCCCGGCCGAGCCCCCGGTGGCCACGAAGCCTTGCGGTGCGGTGACGCTCACGGGTACACCCCGGCGATGGGCAGCCCGGTCGTCTCGGGCAGACCCACGGCGGCATTGGCGCACTGGATCGCCTGGCCCGACGCGCCCTTGACGAGGTTGTCCAGGGCACACAGCGTGACCACCCAGCCGGTGCGCGCGTCGACACGCGCCGTGACGTGCGCCGCGTTCGAGCCCGCCGTCGACTTGGTCGAGGGCGGGTCGTCGGTCACCACCACGAAGGGCTCGTCGTCGTAGGCCTCGTGAAGGGCATCCATCACGCTGGCCGACGACAGCTCCTGTCCGGCCGCGGGGCGGGCGTAACAGGTGGCCAGGATGCCGCGCACCATCGGGGCGAGATGCGGGGTGAACAGCACCTCGGCGCCGAGGATCTGCTCCATCTCGGGCGTGTGGCGGTGGGTCAACAGCCCGTAGGCGACGAAGTCCTCGTCGACCGTCCCGAAGTGCAGCGACTCCTTGAGGCCGCGCCCAGCGCCCGAGACGCCCGACGCAGCGTCGACGATGATCCCGCTCGGCTCCACCAGGCCGCACCGCACCAGAGGGGCCAGCGCCAGCCCGGTGGCCGTCGGGTAGCAGCCGGCCGCGGCGACGAGGGTGGCCCCGGCCAGACCCTCCCGGAACAGTTCGGGCAACCCGTACACGGCCTCGGTCAGCAGTGCCGGCGCACCGTGCTCCCCGCCATACCAGCGCGGGTACAGCGACGCATCCCGAAGGCGGAAGTCGGCGGCGAGGTCGACGATCCGACCGACCCGCCGCCGCAGGTCGGGGACGATCCGCTGCGACTCTCCATGCGGCAGCGCGCAGAAGACGAGGTCGAGACCGTCGAGGAGCCCCGGGTCGTTCTCCTCGTAGACCAGTCCGGGGTAGGCCGCGGCCAGTGAGGGCGTGTGGCCCCCCACCGGCTCACCGGCGTGCGAGTGTGCCGTCGCCACCGCCACCTCGAAGGCGGGGTGCGCGGCAAGCAGCCGCAGCAGCTCGGCCCCGGTGTACCCCGACGCCCCGACGATCCCGGCCTTCATCGCATCAGTATACATACACTTGCATAACCATGCGATGCTCCCCTCGAGCTGGGTCCGCCCGTCCTTCACCCGGCCCGCAGGGCCTTCTGCCAGAACCAGCCGGCGCCGACGATCTCGAAGCCCATGAGGTCGTTGACCGCGATCATCGGGGCGTTCACCCGGGCGTTGCCCGTGAAGATGCGGCGCACCGACGGCGCCACGTCCGCCAGCGCGTCGAGATTGGCCAGCTTCACGGCCAGGCCCAGGCGGTGGCCCCGGTGGGCCGGGTGCACGAGGGTGGCCAGTTGCCAGGCCTCGGTCGGCGCCTCGGGCGACAGCAGGATCTCGGTGAACGCGACGAGGTGCCCCGAGCCGACGTGTCGGGCGACGGAACACGTGGCCGTTGTAGACCGGGGTGTAGAAGGTCCCGTTACTCGGCGCTGCCCCCAGGCCAACCGGCTCGAGACGGGCGGTCGGGAACCGTGCCAGCACGCGGCGCAACATGTCGTGCAGGGCCAGGTTCGGCTCAAAGGAGACGATGCGGGCCCTCGGCATCACGGTGGCGATGGAGTAGATCGACTGACCCACGTTTGCCCCACGTCCAGGACGAGCGGGTCAGGCCTCGCCGTGAGGAGCGGCAGCGCCCGGAACTCGGACTCGGCCACCCGCCCCAGCGCGCTGGCCCCAGCCGGAAGCGGGACGGGCCGCTGACCAGGTCGAAGAGCCGGGCTACCCGCACCAGCGCGGAGCGGGCCAGCGTGCGGGGACCACGCTCACGGGCACATCTCGCGTTGGCCGGCGCCGCCCGTCATGGTCAACGGAGAACCGCTCCGAACTCGGTCGCGGCAGCCTCGATGCAACGGGCGCGCAGGACGCCGACCTCTTCGTCGGTGAGCGTGCGCTCGGGCGAGCAGAAGCGCAGGCGGTAGGCCAGGCTGCGCGTTCCCTCCTCAATCCCGGCGCCCCGGTA
>JBEKVF010000025.1:0-13119 GCA_049514295.1 Acidimicrobiales bacterium | reverse complement strand
TGGCCATTGGGCTCCTGAGGTCGGAGGGGGAATTTCCCCTACGTAGATAGTAACAACTACCCGGGCCAGCCGAAACGACCGCACGGGTGCACCGCCGTGTCGCCAGCGTGGCAGGCTCTGCGTCTGATGGCCAGCCCCCCCCCCGCCCCCCCGCGCCACCACCTCGTCTCCGCCCACGGCGACGACCGCGAGGATCCCTGGTTCTGGCTGCGCGACCGCGACGACCCCGAGGCGCTGGCCTACCTCAAGGCCGAGAACGCCTACACGGACCAGGAGACGGCACCGCTGGGCGGGCTGCGTGAGGCCATCTTCGAGGAGATGAAGGCCCGGATCAAGGAGACCGACATGTCGGTCCCGAGCCGGCGGGGGCCGTGGTGGTACTACTCGCGCACCGAGGAGGGGAAGAACTACGCCATCCACTGCCGCCGCCCCGCGCGCGGCAGGGCCGAGCTGCCCCCGGCGGGCGAGCCGGGGGGCGAGGAGCAGGTCCTCCTGGACGAGAACGAGCTGGCGCAGGGGTCGGACTACTTCGCCGTCGGCAGCGCGGCGGTGAGCCACGACCACCTCTGGCTGGCCTACGGGACCGATCGCGCCGGCAACGAGAAGTACGAGCTGCGCTTCCTTCCCCTCGACGCCGAGACCTCGCCCGCCGCCGCCGCCGAGTCGGTGCCCGACACCGGCTACGGCCTGGCCTGGTCCGCCAGGGCCGACTACGTGTTCTACGTCCGCCTCGACGAGGCGCAGCGACCCTTCCAGCTCTGGCGCCACCGGCTGGGCACCGACCCGGCCGAGGACGTCCTCGTCTTCGAGGAGGGCGACCGCCGGTTCTCCCTCGGCACCGGGTCGACGCGTGACGCCGCCTTCATCCTGATCGGCCTGCACAGCACCAACACGAGCGAGTGGCTGGCCATCCCCTCGGACGACCCTCTCGCAGAGCCGACGGTGGTGATGGAGCGCCGCGAGGGGGTCGAGTACGCGGTGGACCACCTCACCCCCGCATCGGGAGGGACGGGCTGGTTCGTGGCCCTCACCAACGACGGTGCCCTCGACTTCCGCGTCCTCGCTGCCCCCGACACCGGACTGGGGACGGCAGCCCCCTGGCGGGAGATCGTGGCGCACCGGCCCGGTGTGCGCGTCGAGGACGTCGACGCCTTCTCCTCCGCGCTCGTGCTGAGCGAGCGCGCGGAGGCCCAGACCCGGGTGCGCGTCCTCCCGCTCCCCGGGGGCGGGGACCCGTTCGCGGCCGACCTGCTCGACTCGGGCTGGATCGTCCCCTCCATCGACAGCCCCTCGGCGACGTGGCTGGGCCCCAACCCGGAGCCGGACGCGCCGGCGCTGCGCATCGGGCGGACGTCCCTCGTGACACCCTCGAGCGTCCTTCAGGTGGACCTGGCCGGACGCGACGAGACGCTGCTCAAGCAGGAGCCCGTCCTGGGCGACTTCGACCCGACGCGCTACACGACCTACCGGGAGTGGGCCGTCGCACCCGACGGGACGCGTGTCCCGCTCTCGGTGATCCACCGCCGTGGGCTGGAGCTGCCGGCGCCCTGCCTGCTCTACGGGTACGGCGCCTACGAGATCTCCATCGACCCGTCCTTCTCGCACCACCGGCTCTCGCTCCTCGACCGGGGCGTCGTCTTCGCCATCGCGCACGTCCGAGGCGGCGGGGAGATGGGGCGCGCCTGGTACGAGGGCGGGCGGATGGGGCACAAGCCCAACACGTTCTCCGACTTCATCGCCTGCGCACGCCATCTCCTGGACGCGGGGATCGCCCGGCCGGGGGCACTGGCGGGCCGCGGCGGGTCGGCGGGCGGGCTGCTGATCGGCGCCGTGGCGAACCAGGCTCCGGAGCTCTTCCGCGCCCTGGTGGCCGAGGTGCCGTTCGTGGACTGCGTGACCACCATGCTCGACGACGAGCTCCCGCTGACGGTCGGCGAGTGGGAGGAATGGGGGAACCCCCTGGCCGACGAGTCGGCCTACCGACGCATGCTCACCTACTCGCCCTACGACAACGTCACGGGCGAGAACCCCGACGGGACGCCGCGCACGTATCCCGACCTCTTCGTCACCGCCGGGCTGAACGACCCCCGGGTCGCGTACTGGGAGCCGGCCAAGTGGGTCGCCAAGCTGCGGGTCGTCTCGCCCACCACCAGGGTGCTGCTGCGCACGGAGCTGGGCGCCGGCCACGGTGGGCCGTCGGGTCGCTACGACGCCTGGAAGGAGGAGGCGCTCGTGTACACCTTCCTCCTCGACGCGCTGGGACTGGCCGCCGCCTAAGAGCGGCAGCCGGGTCCTCAGGTCGCCTGCGCCGTCTCGAAGCTCAGGGTGAAGGGCGCCTGGTAGCCCAGGGGCAGCGTCACCGCCGACCCGTCGACGGTGGCCGAGAAGGCGACCGGCGCCCCGGCGATCACGGTCACCGGGCCGGTGGCGGAGATGGCATGCGACTGCCCGGCGAGGAGCGTCCCGGTGAAGAGCACCGTGCCCGTCGCGGTGTCGGTCGCGTCGACCCAGCACTCCCCCGTCGTGGCGGCGAGCGAGAGCGAGAAGCTGGCGCCGGCGACGTGATACGTGGCCGTGTGCGCGGTGGGGCTCGCGGGAGCCGAGACCGTCAGGGGTGCGGTCGTCGTGGTCGTGGTAGTGGGGTGACGGCCGGCCGCGTGCTGATGCGGGCGGGCAGTCGTGGTGACGGTGCCGGACGACTTCGGGTGGTGTGTCGGGGAGTTCGAGTGCAGCCCGGTGACGATCAGGACGACGATCAGCACCGCCACCGCGCCGACCGCCGCCGCGGGTCCGCCGAGGCGACGCGGCCGGTGGTCGATGGCGTGCATGACCCGTTCCTCGCCGCCGGTCATGAAGCTGGCGGGCACCGGCTCGGGGCCGGAGTCGTCGAAGGTCACCGGCTCGGCGGGGTTGGCCACCGGGGGCGGGGGGGCGGGCGGCACCGCGGGCCGGTCGGCCTCGGTCAGGCGCACCGTGGACGACCCCGAGACGCGGAACGCGCTGGCCGGGTAGGCCGCCTCGCCGTTGCCGTTCTCCGGGCCGGCGGGCGACGTGTGCGTCCGCATCTCCTCGAGTGTGTGCAGCTGGCGGTGGTAGTGCTCCACCGAGTGCACGTCGTCGTGGGAGCGCCGGCTCACGATGACGGCCGCGATGACGCCCACGACGACGACGACACCGACCATCCCACCGACAAGCACCGTCACATATTCAACAGGATCTGCCGGGCGCGGAGGACCGCGGCCCGGGACGGAGCCCCTGAGGCCGGAATCCCGGCCCCGGCGGAGGGCGCCCGGCCTCCGGCGCGCCGTCAGTGCGCCAGACGAGGCCGGATGTCGTCGGGGATGTCGCCGCGCCGCGGGTTGCCCTGGTCCCGCTTCGAGAGGATGGGGTCGCTGATCCCCCAGTCGGCGCCCACCGTGGGGTCGTCCCAGGCCAGCCCGTGCTCGTCCGAGGCGTCGTAGTAGTTGTCCACGAGGTAGGTGAGCAGGATGTCGCTCAGCGCGGCGAACCCGTGGGCGACCCCGGGAGGGATGTAGATGCCCTGATCGACGTCCCCGTCGAGGTCGATCAGCTCGGTCGCCCCGTCCGTCCTCGACCCGACCCGCAGGTCGTGCAGGACGACGCGGGCCCGGCCGCGCAGGGCGTACCAGTAGTCGGCCTGGTGGAGGTGGAAGTGCAGGCCGACCAGCGCGCCGGCCTGCTTCTCCGAGCGGTTGCCCTGCACCATCTCGCGCCCGTCCGGGAACCAGCTGCGCCGGTAGGTCTCGACGAAGCGCCCGCGCTCGTCGCCGTGCACGGTGGGGCGGACCAGCACGACGTCGTCGATCACTGAGGAGGGGATCAGCTCTGGCATCGGGGCGGAACGGTAGCGGGTGGGCGCGTCAGGGGGCGAAACGGCCGAACCCGGACCGGTAGAAGAGCAGCGGGCTGCCCTCCCCGATCCCCGTGGCCACCACGTGGCCGGTCACCAGCTCGTGGTCGCCGCCGTCGAAGATGTCGCCCAGCCGGCACTCGACCACGGCCAGCGAGCCCTCGATCACGGGAGACCCCGTGAGGCCGGGCGACCAGTCGACGTCCTCGAACTTGTCGCCCCCCGAGACGGCGAAGGAGCGGCAGAGCGCCTCCTGGTGCTCCTCGAGGATGTTCACGCAGAATGCCCCCGCCTTGGCGATGCGGGGCCAGCTCGTCGAGCTCCGGGCGGGGGCGAGGATCACCATCGGGGGGTCGAGGGAGAGGGCGGCGAACGACTGGCACGTGAAGCCGACGGGCACCCCCTCCTCGAGCGCGGTGACGATCGTGATGCCGGTCGCGAAGTGACCGAGCACCTCGCGGAACCGGGCCTGGTCGAGGCCCGACACGTGCGCGTTACGCCTTGCCGAGATCGATCGACTGGGATTCGTGCGCCGACGAAACGTCGTCGATGTGCTTGGTCTCCGGGAGCCGGCGCGCCTGGTTGAGGATGCGGTCGAGCTCGCGGTCGGTATGCGAGGGGTCGTGGTGCGAGAGCAGCAGCCGCTTGACGCCGGCTTCGGCCGCCACGTGCACCGCGTAGGCGGCGGTCGAGTGCCCCCAGTCGGCCTTGGTCGAGAACTCGTCGTCGGTGTACTGGCCGTCATGGATGAGCAGGTCGACCCCGTTGCACAGCTCGAGCACGGCCTCGGGGATGGCCCGGCGGTCGAGTGGCGCCTGGTGGTCCGACATGTAGGCGACCGAGCGACCCTCAGCCTCGATCCGGAAGCCCAGCGTCGTGCCGCTGTGCGGGATGGGCCGCGCCATGACCTTGGCGGAGCCGATGGAGAAGTCCTCGGCCCCTACGTCGACGGTGATCAGCTCGCCACGGAACTGCTCCATGTGGATCGGGAACACGGGCGGCTGCACGGCGGCGTGCAGCGCGTCCTTGAGGGTGCCCTTGGGCTGGCCCGGCCCGTACACGGTGAGACAGGCGCCCGGGTCGTGCAGAGGGCCGAAGAACGGGATCCCCAGGATGTGGTCGAAGTGGAGGTGGGTGAGGAGCGCCGTGGCGCGCAGCGGGGTGCCGAGGGCACGCACCTCCTTTTGGAGGACGTCGCCCAGCGCGCGCAGCCCGGTGCCGAGGTCGACGATGAGTGGCTCGTCCCCCTCGATGTCGATGACCAGGCACGAGGTGTTACCCCCGTAGCGGCGGTAGCGATCCCCCGAGCACGGACACGATCCCCGCACCCCGTAGAACGTGACGTTCACCCACGCGACGATACTCCGCGGACGGCGGTACGTTCTGTCTCCATGGAAGAGCGGAACATCACTGCGAACGGCCTGGACTTCGCCTACCTCATAGAAGGACCCGAGAACGGGCCTCTTGCATTGTGCCTCCACGGGTTCCCAGACACGGCCCACACCTGGCGCCACCTGCTCCCCGAGCTCGCCGCGGCGGGCTTCCGGGCGGTGGCACCCTTCCTGCGCGGCTACGCCCCGACGCAGGTGCCGGCCGACGGTCGCTACCAGATCGGGGCGCTCGTGCGGGACGTGAACGCGCTCCACGAGGCGCTCGGCGGCAACGGGGACGCCGTGATCGTCGGCCACGACTGGGGCGCGTTGGCGACCTACGGCGCGGTGGCCCACCAACCCGACCGGTGGCACCGTGCGGTCACGGCGGGCGTGCCCCCGACGGCGTCCATTGGCATGTCACTGTTCACCTACGCCCAGCTCCAGAAGAGCTGGTACATGTTCTTCTTCCTCTCGCCGCTGGCGGAGGTGGCGCTCCCCCTGGACGACTACTCCTTCATCGACCATCTCTGGCGCGACTGGTCGCCCGGCTACGACGGGACGTGGGACGTCGCACGCGTCAAGGAGTCCATCGGGGACCCCGAGCGCATCGTCGCCGCCATCGGCTACTACCGCGCCCTCTACGACCCCTCGTTGCAAGTGCCCGAGCTCGCCGACGAGCAGACCGCCGCACTGCAGCCGACGCCGAAGCCGACGCTCTACCTCCACGGCCGCGACGACGATTGCATGCTGCTGTCGTCCATCGGGTCCCCGCTCGACTTCATGGCCGAGGGCTCCGAGTTGGAAATCGTCGACGGCACCGGCCACTTTGCCCACCTGGAGCGGCCCGACGTCGTCAACCGGGCGATCGTGGGGTTCCTGACGGCGTCGTCGACGTCGCGCCTGGGTAGGGGGAGACCATGACCACACTCGAGAACCGGCCGCACACCGCACTCCTCGTCATTGACGTGCAGAACGGCGTCGTCGAGGGCGCCCACCGACGCGACGCGGTCGTCGCGAACGTCGGGAGCCTCGTCGAGAAGGCTGAGGCGGGAGCGGGTCCCCGTCGTGTGGGTCCAGCACTCCGACGAGCATTTGACGAGGGGGAGCGACGTCTGGCGGATGGTCCCCGAGCTGGCTCCGGTCGACGCGGAGCCGCTCGTGAGAAGACATATGGCGACGCCTTCGAGGACACCACCCTCGAGACCGTGCTGTCGGGCCTGGGGGTCGGGCGGCTCGTCGTCGTCGGCGCCCAGACCGACACGTGCATCCGCTCGGCCCTTCACGGTGCCCTGACCAGGGGATATGACGCGACCCTCGTCAGCGACGCCCACACCACGGAGGACCTGACGGCGTGGGGTGCGCCACCCCCGGACCAGGTCATCGCCCACACCAACCTGTACTGGACGCACCAGACGGCGCCGGGGCGGACGGCCGGGGCTGTCGAGACGGGGGCTGTCGACTTCGGCGGCGCGCCCTGACGCCCGGGCGCCGCGGCCTGATGGCGGCCGCCGTCAGAGGAGCCGGAGGACGGGGTCGGCCCCGCGGGTCCACCGTGCGAACCCCTCGGCCACCAACGCCGACGCGACCCGTTCGGCCCGGGCCGGGTCGTCGGGCCACCCGCACGCGGCGGCCAGCGTCGCGTGCTCCACGTCGCCGGCCCGAAGCGCATGCAGCAGCCGGCCTCTCCCCTGACGGTCCGAGCCGGCGAACGGGCTCTGGCGCCTCGCCGTCGGGCCGGATCGCCACGGGTCGAGAGCGGTCGCCCCGCCGCGGTGCCACACGCACTGGTGGCGCAGGGGGCAGTGCACGCAATCGGGGCGCGACACCGTGCACACGGTCGCCCCGAGGTCGAACATGGTCTGGTTGAACTCCCACGAGAGGCCGGCGGGGACGAGCCGGTCGCCCAGACGGGTCGCCGCAGCGGCCGTGAGGGGCGAGCCAGACACGCAGCGTGCCAGGACCCTCACGGCGTTCGTGTCCACCGCTGCCACGTCCTCCCCGAAGGCGAACGACCGGACCGCGCGCGCCGTGTAGGGCCCGACACCGGCGAGTGCGCGCAGCGCGCCGTCCTCGCGCGGCACGGCACCGGCGTGCTCGGCGACGACGGTGCCGGCGGCGCGGTGCAGGTTGAGTGCCCGCCGGTTGTACCCGAGACCCGACCACAGCCGGACGACCTCGGCGGGGCGCACCCGGGCGCAGTCCGCCGGGGTGCCGAACGCGGCGACGAACCGCTCGTAGTGCGGGACCACGCGGTCCACCTGGGTCTGCTGCAGCATCACCTCGGAGACGAGGATCCGCCACGGGTCGCGGGTGCGGCGCCAGGGCAGGTCCCGGCGGTGATCGGCTCCCCACTCCAGCAGGCGGCGCCGGAAGCGCCGGGCCCGGTCGGCCGGGAGCGGCGCCCCCTCAGTCCCAGACGTCGTCGCCGTAGGGCCGCCGCCGCGCCGGCGCGCTGGCGGCCTTCCACACCATCAGCTTGCGGCGGAAGTAACAGACTTCCTCGCCGCGCTGGTTGAACGCCTTGGTCTCGACTGTCACGATGCCCCGGTCGTCCTTCGATTTGGACTGTGTCGCATCGAGCACCCGCGTCTCGGCGTAGATGGTGTCACCGTGGAACGTGGGCGAGCGGTGCAGGAGCGACTCGACCTCGAGGTTGGCGATGCACGAGCCGCTCACGTCGGGCACGCTCATGCCGAGCGTGAGCGAGTACACGAGGTTGCCCACCACGACGTTCTTGCCCTGCACCGTCTCGTTCTCCGCGAACCAGGCGTTCGTGTGCAGCGGGTGATGGTTCATCGTGATCATGCAGAACAGGTGGTCGTCGTACTCGGTGATCGTCTTGCCCGGCCAGTGCCGGTAGACGTCGCCGGGGACGAAGTCCTCGAGGTAGCGGCCGAAGGGACGGTCGTAGACCGTCATTCGCCAGCTGGCACGGGGCGGGGACGCGTCGTGAAGCCGAGGGACGCGCCGGGGAGGGCCTCGCCGTCGATGGTCAGCCGCCAGGCGAACCGGGTGCCCGGCGCCAGCGGAATGGGCCCGAGGTTGACGGCCAGGGCGACGTCGATGGGCGACCCCTCCGGGATCCCCTGGGGCTGGCTCACCGTGAACTCGCCGCGCACCTCGACCGGCTGGGACCCCTCCGAGGTCTCCATGAGCACCGGCTGACCGTCCGCGTCCTCCAGGAAGAGCTCCCAGTGGTGCGACGTCTCGGCCTCGTGCCAGTCCACGTCGATCTTCAGCGCCACGGCGGAGGGGACGGGATCGGGGCCCGTCATGCTCCAGCCGCCGCCGAGGATGTAGAGCTTGCCGTCGGCCACCTGGGCCGCGTCGCAGAGCAACATCGTCACTTTCACGGTGAGGGAGGTTATCGGTCCGCCACGGTGGGCCGATATATGGAGGCGGGGGGGTAGTCCCGGTCTCCGCAGGAGGGGTCATTGGAACGCATTTCGGCATGGGCCGAGGAGAGGACCCCGCCTGTCGCCGCCACCATTGCCATGCTCGTCGGCGTCATGGCCTACAGCCTGCTGGGCCACCTGGTGGTGCACACCGGTGGGTCGGGCCTCGTCGCGCCGGGCGACCTGCTGAGCATGGCCAACAGCACATGGGCCATGCTCCACGGCCAGTTCTCCCACATTTACGTGCGCAACGGAGCGCTGACGTCGCCCCCGGCCTTCGAGATGCTGCTGGTCCCCGTCATGGCCCTCGGGCAGCAGGTGGGTCTGGCGCCCCACCTACACGCCGCCGGCGAGCCGCTCAGCATGTGGCTCGTGCTCGGCCCGAGCGCTGTCATCGTGGCGTCGAGCGCGCTGTTCGCCCTGGACGCCGTGGCGCGCCAGTGGCAACTCTCGGAGCGCCGCCGCCTGGCGCTCGCGCTGGTCGGCGGGCTGGGCGTCGCCAACGTTGTCGGCGGCTGGGGGCACCCCGAGGACTGCGTCGCGGTCGCCCTCGTCGTCTGGGCCGCGTTGACGATGGCGCGCAAAGGACCGGGAGGCGCGCCGCGCGCCGCCCTCCTGCTCGGGCTCGGCATCGCGTTCCAACCCCTCGCCCTGCTCGGCGTCGCACCGGTGCTGGCCCGGCTCACCTGGCGCGCCGCAACACGCCTGTCCTGGCGGCTCGTGCTCCCGAGCCTCGTGGTCCTCGTCCTCCCACTCGTCGCCGAGACCCACCGCACGCTGTTCGTGCTGGTACGCCAGCCCTTCCAGCCGCGGTCGATCTCGTTCACGCCGCTGACCCACGTCGCGCCGGCGATCGGCCCCGATCTCGCCGGCGGTGGGCCGACCCGGCTGGTCGCCATCGTGCTGGGCGCCGCCCTCGCGGTGCTCGTCTGCCACCGGCGCCATGACCTCCCGACGGTGCTCGCCGTGACTGCCGTCGCCTTCTTCCTGCGCGTCCTCCTCGAGACGGAGCTGAACTGGTACTACCTGTGGCCGGTGCCGGCCCTGTGCCTGGTGCTCTCGGCGCGCCGGAGCAGGACGAGGTTCGCGCTCTGCGCCGCTGCCCTCGTCGTCAGCATGATGCTCGGGGACCGCAGGGTCCACCACATCGTGCTGTGGTGGCCGGCCCTGATGGCCACGCTGGTCGTCATGTTGCTGTCCGTCGGGCCGTCGCCCCGCCGATGGGTCGCGCGGGTCAGCAGCCGCCGGGAGGGGACGGGACCCGCCGGCCCCGTAGAGTGCGGTGTCATGGTGCCGGTGGCTGCAGGGCTTCACCGTGAGTGAGCTCAAGGGGCTGCGTGACGACGTCTACCGCCGCCCGTTGGCCACGGCGCTGCAGCGCCTGGGGCTCGGGGCCGGCTGGCGCTGCGTCGACGTCGGCGCGGGCGGTGGCGACGTCTCGGTGGCGCTGGCCGAGATGGTCGGCCGCGACGGCCGCGTGTATGCCGTCGACAGCGACCCGCTGGCCCGCGACGAGGTCGCGCTCGCCGCGGCCGCGCACGCGCAGGTGATCGCGCTCACGCAGGCCGGCGAGGACCTCTCATTGCCTGAGGAGGTCGACCTCGCGTTCTGCCGTTTTCTGCTGCTCCACGTGCTCGAGCCGCTCGCCGTGGTGCGCATGATGGCCGGCGCCGTCCGCACCGGCGGCTGGGTGGTCGCGCAAGAACCCATCACCACCGCCGGGCGCATCGCGGGATCGCCTCTCTCCATGCCCGACGCCCCCCACCCTGACGTCGGCGCGCTGCTCCCCGCGCTCGTGCGCGACGCCGGGCTCGAGGTCGTCGACGCCTGGGCGGAGGCGCCCGCCGGCGTCGGCCCCGGTCCCGTGGCGCGCTACCTCGAGTCGCTCACGGGGGTTGACCCCGGCGAGGACCCGATCGTCCTGCCGCCGCTCGTGACCGTCATCGGCCGCAGGGCCTGAGCAGCGATCCCCAGAAGGGGGGCCTGACGCCAGCCATTAGGGTCACCCCGTGACGAAGCCCACTGCTGCCGTGCTCGCCGCCGCCGCCGCCGCCGACCTGGCCCAGCACCTCGTCAACCAGGCTTGTGACTCCGTCCGTGACGGCGGGGGGATCGACGCCAACCAGGTGGTCGCGTACGACGTGGCGCACGCCGCAGCTGCGGTGGCCACGGCCCGGGCCGCCCTCGAGTACGGCGAGCACGGTGAGGTGGAGGCCCGCATTGCCGCCGCGTTCGTCGCCGACGTCGTCGCCGAGCTCGTCGGCAGGGTGGCGGGGCGGGAGCCGCTCTGGGGGGTGGAGGCCGGGTGGGCCCAGCCGGCGGCCCCGTTCCTGGGCGAGCAGCGCGACCCCGCCGTCCTCGCCGGCCTGGCCGCGACGGAAGGCCCGCGACACCTGGGCGAGGACTTCGAGCTGGTCCGCGAGACCTTCCACCGCTTCGCCGAGGACAAGGTCCGCCCCCACGCCGAGCACGTGCACCGGGCGAACGGCGACATCCCTGAGGAGGTCATAGAGGGCCTGGCCGAGCTGGGCGGCTTCGGCCTCTCGGTGCCCGAGGAGTACGGCGGCTTCGCGTCGGGCGGGGAGAGCGACTACATGGGCATGGTCGTCGCCACCGAGGAGCTGAGCTGGGGCTCACTGGGCGTCGGTGGCTCGCTCATCACCCGGCCCGAGATCCTGACCCGCGCCCTGGTCTACGGCGGCACCGAGGAGCAGAAGAAGCACTGGCTGCCCAAGCTGGCGTCGGCGGAGATCCTGGCCGCCGTCGCCGTGACCGAGCCCGACTTCGGGTCCGACGTCGCCGGCATCGTCACGTCCGCGACGCCGGTCGCCGGCGGCTGGGTGGTCAACGGCGTCAAGACATGGTGCACCTTCGCCGCCCGGGCCGACGTGCTCATGCTGCTGGCGCGCACGGACCCGGACCGCTCCCTCGCCCACCGTGGCATCTCCATGTTCATCGTCGGGAAGCCGCGCGGCGACGGCCACGGCTTCGTCTTCACGCAGGAGGACGCACCCGACCGCCCGGGTGACCTGGCGCCGGGACGACTCGAGGGCCGACCCATCGACACGCTCGGCTACCGCGGCATGCACTCCTACGAGCTTGCGTTCGAGAACTGGTTCGTGCCCGAGGCGAACCTGGTCGGCGGCGCCGAGGGACTGGGCAAGGGCTTCTACCTACAGATGCAGGGCTTCGAGAACGGCCGGCTGCAGACGGCGGCGCGCGCTCTCGGCGTGATGCAGGCCGCCTACGAGGCGGCGTCGTCGTACGCCGCCGAGCGCAAGGTGTTCGGATCGCCCATCGGCGACTACCAGTTGACGCAGGCCAAGCTCGGACGGATGGCGGTCATCATCCAGGCGACACGCCAGAGCTCGTACCACGTCGCCCGTCTGATGGCGCGCGGCGAGGGTGCCCTCGAGGCGTCCATGGTCAAGGCCTACGTGTGCCGCGCCGCAGAGTGGGTGACTCGTGAGGCCATGCAGATCCACGGCGGCATGGGCTACGCGGAGGAGTTCCCGGTGAGCCGCTACTTCGTCGACGCGCGGGTGCTCTCCATCTTTGAGGGCGCCGACGAGACCCTCGCCCTCAAGGTCATCGCCCGGCGGCTGATCGGCTGATCGGCCTCAGCCGGGGCTGCGGGTGAGGCCGGCGCGCTCGCCTCGGCTCACGAACTTGATGGCCATTTTGCGGCTCGCCTCGTCGATCATCTCGTCGCCGAACATCACGGCGCCCTTGCGGTCCTCCTCGGTGGCCTTCTGGTAGGCGTCGAGGAGGTCGAAGGCGTGGTCGAACTGCTCCTGCGTCGGCGAATACACCTCGTTGAGAACACCGGCCTGGTCGGGCGTCAGGGCCCACTTGCCGTCGTAGCCGAGCATGCGCGAGCGCATGGAGTACTCGCGAAGCGCGTCGAGCTCGCGCACCTTGAGGAACGGCCCGTCGATCACCTGCAGCCCGTTAGCCCGGCCGGCCATCAGGATGCGACTGAAGACGTAGTGAAAGTGATCACCCGGGTACTCGGGAATGTCGATCCCTCCGGTGAGCACCGGCATCTCGATGCTGGCTGCGAAGTCCGCCGGACCGAAGATGATCGTCTCGAGGCGGGGCGAGGCGGCGCAGATCTCATCCACGTTGATGAGCCCGCGCGCCGTCTCGATCTGCGCCTCGATCCCGATGTGCCCGACCGGCAGCGCCGACTTCTTCTCGACCTGGGTCAGCAGCAGGTCGAGCGCCACGACTTCCGCGGCGGACTGGACCTTGGGCAACATGATCTCGTCGAGGCGCTCGCCCGCGTTGCCGACGACCTCGATCACGTCGCCGTAGGTCCACTCGGTGTCCCAGGCGTTCACCCGCACGCAGAGGATCCTGTCGTCCCACGGGAGGTTCTTGATGGCGTCGACCACCTTGGGCCGGGCGCTCTCCTTCTCGAGCGGCGCCACGGCGTCCTCGAGGTCCAGGAACGTCATGTCGGCCGGGACGGTTGGCG
>JBEKVF010000024.1:0-13279 GCA_049514295.1 Acidimicrobiales bacterium | reverse complement strand
ACGTTGTCGGCCACGAACCCCGGCTTGAGCAGGAGGTCCTCGGGCGGGTAGCCGGGGATGGCCAGTTCGGGCGCGACGCAGATGTCGGCCTCCGCCGCCTCGGCGGCGGCCAGCGCACCGAGGATCCGCTCCACGTTGCCCGAAAGGTCGCCCACGACGGTGTTGAGCTGCGAGGCGGCCAGGCGCAGGTGCGGCATCGTCCCAGATTACCGGTGGTCCCTGCCGACCCGATGGGCCCCCCGTGTGGAGGTCCCCGGAGGAGCGGGGTGCGCGGGCATGCGAAGCTAACGCGGTGCAAAGCCAGCGGGACTACGTGCTCCGGACCGTGGAGGAGCGGGGCATCCGCTTCGTCCAGTTGTGGTTCACCGATGTGCTGGGGACCCCCAAGGGGTTCAACATCACCTCGGCGGAGCTGGAGAACGCGCTCGACGAGGGGATGACCTTCGACGGCTCCGCCATCGACGGGTTCAGCCGGGTCCAGGAGGCCGACGTGCTGGCCCGCCCCGACCCCACGACGTTCCAGATGCTGCCCTGGCACCAGGACGACGCGCAGGTGGCCCGCGTGTTCTGCGACATCGCCAACCTGGACGGCACCCCCTTCGAGGGCGACCCCCGGCACGCCCTGCGGCGCACGCTCGAGCGCGCGCGGGCGGCCGGCTACACATTCTTCGCCTCGCCCGAGGTGGAGTTCTTCTACTTCGCCGACGCGGACCCGGAGCGGGGCCCCGTGACCCTCGACTCCGGCTCGTACTTCGACCTCACGGTGGCCGACCTGACCAGCAACCTGCGCCGGCGGTCGGTGCTCATGCTCGAGGAGATGGGGATCCCGGTCGAGCACACCCAGCACGAGGACGCGCGTAGCCAGCACGAGATCGACCTGCGCTACACCGACGCGCTCACCATGGCCGACACCGTGATGACCACCCGCATGGTGATCAAGGAAATGGCGCGCCAGGAGGGCGTGTTCGCCTCCTTCATGCCCAAGCCCCTCGGAGGCGTTCAGGGCTCGGGCATGCACACCCACATTTCGCTCTGGCAGGGCGAGCGCAACGCGTTCGTCGACGAGAACGACCGCTACGGGCTCTCAGAGGTGGCGCGCCGCTTCATCGCCGGCCTGCTGCACCACGCGCGCGAGATCACCGCCGTCACCAACCAGTGGGTCAACTCCTACAAGCGCCTCATCGGGGGATACGAGGCGCCCGTCCACGTCAGCTGGGCGCGCAACAACCGCTCGGCGCTGGTGCGGGTGCCCGTCGTCAAGATGGGCAAGGCCGATTCCACCCGCCTGGAGTACCGGGCTCCGGACAGCGCGTGCAATCCCTACCTGGCCTTCGCCGTGATCCTCGCCGCCGGGCTGCGCGGCATCGCCGAGGACTACCCGCTCCCGCCCGAGGCGGACGACAACCTGTTCAGCCTGACGCCCAAGGAGCTGGCCAAGAAGGGGATCGAGCCACTTCCCTCGAGCCTGCACGACGCCGTCAACGAGATGGAGGGCTCTGAGCTGCTGGCCGACACGCTGGGCGACCACGTCTTCGAGTGGTTCATCCGCAACAAGCGCGAGGAGTGGGACGCCTACCAGGTCCAGGTCACACAGTTCGAGCTGGACCGTTACCTGCCCCTGCTCTGACCCCGACCGACGATGGACCCCCTCCTCTGCTTCCCCGCCGACCTGCCCGCCGAGCTGACCCTCGCGCTGCAGAACGCCGGGCTCGGGCGCCACGGCGTGGCCGGGCCGGAGGAGATCGCCGCACCGGGGTCCGACGGTCGCACCGTGGGCTACTCGGGCGCGCTCGTCGTCGCGGGTGACGACATGACCGCCGCCGTCGCGTTCTGCCGCCATCTCCGCCTACGCGAGGTGCCCATGACGCCGCTGCTCCTGGCCATAGGGTCGGACCAGGTGGGTGAGCTGCTGCTGCGCGACGACCTCTACGACGACTTCTGCGTGCTGCCGGCCCGGCCCGAGGAGCTCGTGGCGCGTCTGCAGCACCTCTTCTGGCGCACCGGGCAGAGCCTGCGGCCCGACATCATCGAGTACGGGCCGTTGATGCTCAACCTCGAGACGTACCAAGCGGCCGTCGCGGGCCGCGTCCTCGACCTGACCTACATGGAGTACGAGCTGCTGCGCTTCCTGGCCGGCCACCCGGCCAAGGTCTTCACGCGCGAGACCCTGCTCAGCCGGGTCTGGGGCTACGAGTACTACGGCGGTGCGCGGACCGTCGACGTCCACATCCGGCGCCTGCGGGCCAAGCTCGGCGAGGAGCACGCGCATCTGATCCAGACCGTGCGCTCGGTGGGCTACCGCTTCGGGCAGGTCGCCTGGCATCCCGGTGTGGCCCAGCGCAACAGCGGGCAGGCGCCGGCCGCCGCGCCCGCCGCTCAGACGACCGGCGCGTAGGCCCAGGCCTCGACCTCGGCCCGGGCGCCGAGCGGCAGGGCCGCCACCGCCACGGCCGAGCGGGTGGGCCGGTTCTCGCTGAAGTACTCCACCCACACCTCGTTCACCGCGGCGAAGTCGCCCATGTCGACGAGGTACAGCGTGGTCTTGACCACGTCGGCCAGGGTCGCCCCCTCAATGGCGAGCACCTCGGCCACGTTCTGGAGCGCCTGGCGGAGCTGGGTGACGGTGCCGCCGGAGACGAGGGTCGGCGCGCCCGAGTCGTCCGTGCTCAGGCCAATCTGGCCCGAGGTGACGACCCAGTCGCCCACGCGGCGAACGGGGGAGTAGGGACCGACGGCAGGGCTCATGGGGCTCCTCTCAACCGCCCGATGGTGCCATGTCGCGGAACGGCGCACGCACGGCGGCGCGCCGGGTGGGCCAGCGCGCGGGGAGCCCGTCGGCGATCCAGGCCGCCGCCAGCGTGGCGACGAACACGGCGTCGGAGCCGTTGACGGGCCAGCGCTCCTCTTCGTGGAGCCGCACGACGACCTCGGGCATGTCGCGGGCGGCCAGGATGCCGAAGGAGCGGATGGTGAGGTCGACCGGCTCGCCCGCACCGTCGACGGCGATGCCCTCGCTCCACACCATCCCGAGCGCCTGGTGCACTGCGCCCAGCGCATAGGAGCGCAGGGTCACGGGGCACAGGACCTCGCCGGCCCACACGTCGACCTCGACGCGGCCCCGCTCGCCGTCCTCGAGGTGGAGCTCGACGCCGGCGCTCCCCGCGCCGAGCAACCTGACGTGGGCCCGGCCCGTGCCCGGCGAAGTGGGGGGAGCTCCCAGCGCATGGAGCGCGGCCAGAGTCTCGGCCCAGCCGGCGCCGCGCAGCTCGGGCGCCACCGGCGGGCCGGACACCTCGACCCGCTCCACGTGCACGCCCGGGCACAGCTCGCGCACCCGCGCCGCCAACGGCTCGAGGTCGGCCGAGCCCTCGGTGGTGGCGACGCGGACGATACCGGTGCCGTCGGGGCGCAGGGCGATGGCCAGCGGCGGGCGCTTGGGGCCGCGCCGCACGACGTCCTCTCGGCGCCACAGGACCCGGACGGCCTCACCGGTCTCGTCGGCCAGCTCCCGGGCACGGGCAGGCACCGGGCTGCGCCGCTTGCCCCCGAAGGCACCCCCGTTGGCCAGCGGTGTGGCGGGACGACCCCCGGGCCGGCTCCAACTGGCGTCCGGTTCGACGTAGGCGGGTTCGACCCAGGTGGTCTGCAGCGTGAGCGCCCACTCGCCCACGGGCAGCTCGACCGGGTGCGTCAGGGGCACGGTGCTGTTGCGGCCCTGCACGCGGCCGTGGGCCGCCCGGGCGATGCGCAGGTCAGGGGCGAGGGGGGCGTCGGCACCAAGCTGGACCAGCGCGTCGGGCGGGGCCGTGTCGTCCGCGAAGCTGCCGCCGCCGAGGACGACGTCGGGCCCCGAGGTCTGGAAGGCGGGGCCCTCGACCTGGGCCCGCCAGGCGGCGAAGAGCGCATCACGGGACCCGGGCGGCGGCACACCGGGCGTCCCCTCGATGCCGAGCGCGTCGCAGGCGGCCTCAACGATTGACTGCCATCCGGTGCAGCGGCACAGGTGGGCGCGCAGACTCGCCTCGACATCCCGCCGCGAGGGTGGGCCGCCCGAACCCGGCTCGTCGAGCGCGGCGAGGCGCATCAGGATGCCCGGTGTGCAGAAGCCGCACTGGCTCGCCCCGTGGGCGACGAAGGCGGCGGCCCATCGGTCGCGCCGATCGGGCGGCAGTCCCTCCACCGTGATGACCCGGCGGCCGGCGATGCGGCGGACGGGCGTGACGCAGGCGACCCGGGGGGCGCCGTCGACCCACACCGTGCAACACCCGCACTGCCCCTGCGGGCTGCAGCCGTCCTTGGCGGAACGGTAACCGAGCTCCTCGCGCAGCGCGTCGAGCAGGGAGATCCCGTCGGCGACCGCGACCGCCTCACCGTTGAGGGTGAAGGAGACCGGCGGGGTGGCGACCGACCCGGGAGCTGGTTCGGGTGAGGTGCCGGTGCCGCTCAGGGGGTCAGGTGCGCGGGCGGGCGGGGGCTCAGCTGAACGAGGAGCCGCAGCCGCAGGTGCGGGTGGCGTTGGGGTTGGTGATGTGGAAGCCGGCGCCCTGCAGGCCGTCGCTGAAGTCGAGGGTCGACCCGGTCAACAGCTCGGCGCTCGCTGCGTCCACGACGACCCGGACCGAGCCGAACTCGCTCACCACGTCGTCGGACACGACCTCGGTGTCGAAGAACATCTCGTAGCTGTAGCCCGAGCAGCCACCCGGCTTGACGGCGACGCGCAGCGCGAGCTTCTCGCCCTCCTCGTCGGCCAGCAGCTCGGCGACCTTCGCGGTGGCCTCGTCGCTGAGGGTGACCGGTGCCGGCTTCTTCCCGATGTTGACGGACGTGGAGATGGTCGTCACTGGTTCCTCCTCATGAGCCCTGCGCCCTGGCGCATAGTCGCTCGCGGTGCACCCTGCGCCGCGGACGCCTCCCATGTTACCGGGGCCGCCCTCCGAGCGACACCCACGCGTCGCCGGGCCGGAATTCGCTGCCACGCAGGTAGAATCCCAATTTGTGCCCCCCGAGTCCGACACTCCGACGCTGCCGGCGCCGGACGCGGCGCCGGACGGCCCCGAGGACGAGGTGCGTGACGCCCTGCGGGCGGTGGTCGACCCCGAGCTGGGGGACACCATCGTGGACCTCGGGATGGTGCGGGGCATCACGGTCGACGGCGGGGACGTGGTCGTCGACGTGGCGCTGACCATCGCCGCCTGCCCGCTGCGGACACAGATCGAGCGTGACGTCGTGGGCCACGTGGAGTCCCTGGACTGGGTGCGCTCCGTCGAGGTGCGGGTGGCGGCCATGGACGCCGACGAGCGGGCGGCCGTCATGGCCCGGGCCCGCTGGAAGGCCCGGGAGGACGCCCCCGAGACGGCCGTGCCCGCGAGCACGCGGGTGCTCGCCATCGCGTCGGGCAAGGGCGGGGTCGGCAAGTCGTCGGTCACGGTGAACCTCGCCGTGGCGCTGGCGGCCCGCGGCCTGGTCGTGGGCGTCCTCGACGCCGACATCTGGGGCTTCTCGGTCCCACGGCTGCTCGGCATGGAGGGTGACGTCGAGGCCAGAGCGGGGAAGATGGTCCCCCTGGAGCGCGCGGTCGGCAACGGCACGCTGCGGGTGCTGTCCATGGGGTTCCTGGCCGATGAGGAGCAGGCGATCATGTGGCGCGGGCTGGTGCTGAACCGGGCCGTGCAGCAATTCCTCCAGGACGTCCACTGGGGTGATCTCGACTATCTGCTGATCGACCTGCCGCCCGGCACGGGCGACATCCAGATGGGCCTGGCCCGGCTTCTGCCGCGCACCGAGCTCCTGGTCGTCACCACGCCGCCGGTCGCGGCCCAGAAGGTCGCGGCGCGGGCGGCGGACATGGCCCGCCGGGGCTACCTGCGGGTGGCCGGCGTGATCGAGAACATGAGCGACTTCACTTGCGAGCACGGCACCACCTACGCGCTCTTCGGCTCGGGCGGCGGTAAGCGCCTGGCCCACAGTCTCGGGGTCCCGCTTTTGGCCTCCATCCCCCTGCACCCGGACCTGGCGGCCGGCGGTGACGCCGGTGTGCCCGTGGCCCTGGGCGGGAACCGCGAGCTGGCCGCCGTGTTCGAGGAGATGGCCCGGGTCGTCGCCGAGGAGGTATCCCCGCTCGTCGACGCGCAGGGCTGCTCCGCCCGGCTGATCGAGCGGGTCGAGGCGGCGGTGGCCCAAGGGGAGGCCGAAGCCGGTTGAGGAAGGCGGCGGCGCGGCCTCCGGGCTTCCCCTCGCTCAGGCCGCCGCCCAGCGGCTCTCGATGCTGTCCTCGCCGTCTGCCCCGACGAGGGTGGCCCTGCTCTCCTGACCCAGCGCCCGCAGGTGGGCCCACAGCGAGAAGCGGGCCACCGGCAGCTGCCGCTCGGTGACGTCGCCGTAGACCTCGGGCAGCAGATCGTCGACCGTCGCCTCGCCGCGCCGGGCGAGCGAGGCCGCGATGCGCTCGTGACGCCCGAGCCGGTGCGCTATGAGCGCGTCGACCACGTCGGGCACGTGGTCCATCAGGCGTCCGTGGCCAGGAGCCAGCGTGCGGATGGGCACCGCCGCGTCCCGGATGCGGGCCAGGCTGGCCAGGTACCGGTGGAGGTCCCCGTCGGGCGGGCGGATCACGACGGTCGAGCCGTGCATGACGTGGTCACCCGTGAGGAGCAGGGCGTGCTCCTCGACCAGCCAGCACAGGTGGTCCGAGGCGTGGCCGGGCGTGTGCAGCGCCCGCAGCGTGAGGTCCCCGGCGGTGTCGGGTCCCGGGCAGCGCAGCGACCACCCCTCGCCCACGCACTCGTCGGGCACGAAGCCCTCGGCGGGTCCGAAGCCGACGACCCGCGCCCCGGTGGCGCGGGCGAGGGCGGCGGCGCCGGGCGCATGGTCGACGTGGGTGTGGGTGACGACGATGGTCCGGACGGACCCCAGCGGCGCGACCGCAGCGACGATGGCCTCGGTGTGGGAGTCGTCGGCCGGGCCGGGGTCGACCACGACGGGGTCGGCGCGCCCGACCAGGTAGGTGTTGGTGCCCGGCCCGGTCATGAGCCCCGGGTTGGGGGCGGTGAGCCGCAGGACGCCCGGTGCCACCTCGTCGACCCTCCCCGGCTCCGGCGCGGGACCGATGCCGCAGTCCGGCACCGCCGGGATCACGGGCCGGCGGGGCGTGGGCCGGGCGCGGTGTCGGGACCCTCCTCGTTCGCCTTCATCGACACGGCGCGCACCGCCTCGTTGAAGTCGCCCCGGGCCTCGCCGTCCGTGGGGTCGGGGACCGGGGCCCCTTCATAGCTCGGGTCGCCCGGCAGCACGATGCGCATCCCGTTCCCGTCGGGGACGACCCGCGGCTCAATCGTCGGGACCGCGCTCGACGCCCGCGCCGCCGCCTCCAGGAGCTCCGCGCTGGTGGCGAAGCGCCCGATGGCCTGGAGGTTGCGGATGGTGGGGAAGATGATCTCGATCTCGCCGGCCCGGTGACGCGCCAGCGCATCGTGCGGCGAGATCCACAGCTCGGCGATGGTCTCGCCCGCGTCGTGCGCAGCGATCTGGCCGGGCGGGGCGGCGGCCACGAAGAACCGCGTGTCGTAGCGGCGCGGCGCGCCGCGCGGCGTGATCCAGTGCGCGAAGTAGTGGATGTCGCCCACCCCGAGCTGGAGGCGCTCGTCCCGGCACAGGTCGAGGAAGCGGCGCGTGCCGGCGTTGACGGCGGCGCGGGCGGCGGCGAAGCGCGCCTCCTCCTCGGGGTCACCGGCCAGCAGGTCGGGCCCGCCCTCGCGCCGGGCCAGCAGCAGGCCGGCTTCCTCGAAGGTCTCGCGGACGACGGCCACCCAGTAGGCCAGGCCGCCGGATCCCACCCCGAGGAGCGCGCTGGCCTCGGCGTCGCTCCGGCCGGCACTCAACGCCTCGGCCTCCGCCCCACCGTCGAGCAGATCGACGGCCCCGCCGGGAAACACGTAGGCGCCGCCGACGAAGTCCGAGCGCAGGTTGCGCCGCACCATCAGCACCTCGAGCGCGGTCCCGCCCGAGGGCGCCGGGGCGTCGCGGACGAGCATCACGGTGGCAGCCGGCCGGATCTCGACGGGGGCCGGATCGGCTGCGCCGGGCGGAGGAGAGGCCGATGAGGGCACGCCAGCAGGGTACCGGCAGAAGCGGCCGGCGCCCCCGGAACGGGGGCACCCCTTGAGTAACCTGACCCAACTCATGAGCCAGCCCGCGAACGAGCCCGCGTCGGCGCCCTCCCTGCGCCAGATCCCGCGTCGCTACGTGGCTCTCGGCTTGATCATCGTGGCCATCGTCCTGTTGGGCGCGCTGGTCCTCGTCCGGGACAATTCGGGGCCGACCACCATCTCGACGGTGGAGACCTTCAATCCCGCGCCGTCCTCGCTCGTCTCGACCGTGGCGTCGGTGCCCGCCTCGGTCTACGACGCCGTCGGGGTCAGCTCGCCGGCTAACCCGGTCACGCCGTTGGGGAAGGCGGGGAGCGGGAACGCGCCGTCGTGGCTCGCCTCGGTGAACGGCGGGCCACCCCTCCCGGTGGTCTTCTTCTACGGCGCCGAGTTCGCCCCCTACGCCGCCGTCGAGCGCTGGCCGCTGATCATGGCCCTCTCGCGCTTCGGGTCCTTCAGCCAACTCGGGCTGATGCAGTCGAGCCCGACGACGGCGTTCGCGAACCTCTCGACGTTCACCTTCTGGCAGGTCTCGTACTCGAGCCGCTACGTCATCCTCGAGTCCGTGGAGCGCTACAGCTCGCTGAACCCGACGGGGGCGCGGTATCTCAGCCTCGAGACCCCCGACGCCCGGCAGTCTGCGGCGATCGCCGGCTACGGGACGAGCACCAACACCTTCTCGCTGCTCGACGTCGCCAACCGGTACGTCCTCAACGGCGCCGGCTTCTCGCCCACCGTCCTCGCCGGGCTCTCACAGGGCCAGATCGCCGGCGACCTCACCACCCCCGCCAGCCCGATGGCCCAGGCCATGGCGACGGCGGCCAACGAGATCACGGCCGCCATCTGCTCGGTCGACGGCGACCGGCCCGACGCCGTGTGCGAGTCCAAGGGCGTGCTGGCGGCGGATCAGGTGCTGAAGATCACGCCCCCGCACTGACGCGCGAGGCGCCGGTGCCCCGGACTACCGCGGGTGTACCCCGAGCGGCGTAGGGGAGCGTGCTGGCGACTGGCTCAGCTGGCCCGGCGGTCGAGCATCAGCTTGCGCTCGACCTCGTTCATGCCACCCCAGATCCCGTGGGGCTCACGGATCCTCATGGCGTAGTCGAGGCACTCACCCCGCACGTGGCACTGGTCGCAGATGGCCTTCGCCCGGAACTCGCGCGAGGCCTTTTCTTCCTTCCGCTCCGCGTGGGACGGGGGGAAGAACACCGCGGCCTGCGGTCCCCGGCACGCTGCCTTCAACTGCCACATATCTGATCCCTGGCGCATGAAACCCCCCGATAGGGCACCTCAGAACCCCCTCGGGCGCCAAGCTATCGCTGGAGGTGCTCGACGTTCAAGGGTCTTGACCAGGATCTTTGGCGACCGGTAGATCTGCGGCGCGGGCCCGGCAACTACGCTCGGCCCAGCATGGACGTGGGTACCTTCTGCGCACAGAGCCACGTCCTCGTCGTCGCCGGCAAGGGTGGCGTGGGCAAGACCTCGATGAGTGCGGCGCTGGCTCGAATGGCTGCCGACGCCGGACACTCGGTCCTCATCGTGGAGCTCGAGGGCAAGTCCGGCCTCACCGCCGCCTTCGGCCGGCGCGAGGACCTGGGCTACGAGGAGGTCCTGCTGGCGCCGGCCTCGGTCGGTGCCCGCGGCGGGGTGACCGGCTCGGTCCGGGCCCGGAGGCTCACGCCCGACGACGCGCTCATGGAGTATCTCGAGGACCACGGCCTGCGGCGCGTGTCCAAGCGGCTGGCGCGCTCGGGGGTCCTCGACGTGGTGTCGACGGCCATCCCCGGCATCCGCGACGTGCTGGTGCTGGGCAAGGTCAAGCAGCTCGAGCGCGAGGCCCACGCCGACCTGATCGTGGTCGATGCTCCCGCCACCGGCCACGCCATCACGTTCCTGACGTCGGCGAGCGGACTGGTCAACGCGGCGCGCGGCGGGCCCCTGCGGACCCAGGCCCAGGACGTGGTCGAACTCCTGAGCGACCCGGCCCGCTGCCGGGTGATCCTGGTCACCCTGCCCGAGGAGCTGCCGGTCTCGGAGACGATCGAGTCGGCCTACACCCTCGAGGACAAGGCGGGCGTGCAGCTCGGGCCGGTCATCGTCAACGCCTGCGACCCCGAGCCCGTGGGCCTGGACCGGCCGGCGGCGGAGGTGGCCGCGGCGGCGGGGGTGGCCGCGGCGGCGGACCACCTGGCTGCGCTCGAGGAGGCCCGCTGCTTCCGCCTGGCCCGCCACGCCGTCTCCACCGAGCAGATCGAGCGGCTCCGCCGCGACCTGCCGCTGCCCCACCTGCTCGTGCCGGCGCTCGACGCCGCCTCCATCGGCCCGGCCGAGACCCGGCTGCTGGCCGACGCGCTGACGGGGGCGGTGACCGGCCTGGTGGCCGAGGGCGCGGCGTGAGCTCGACGGCAGAGGCGAGGCCGAAGGTGGACGGGGCGACGGTGGACGGCGCGACGGGAGATCCGGCGGTGGCTCCGGGTGGGACGGCGGCGAGGACCCCGACGACGCTGCCGGAATTGATAGGGGAGCGCTCGGTGATCGTGTGCTGCGGGTCGGGAGGCGTGGGCAAGACGACGGTGTCAGCCACCTTCGCCCTGGCGGCGGCGCGGGCGGGCCGGCGCTCCTGCGTGGTGACGGTGGACCCCGCCCGGCGCCTGGCCGACGCGCTCGGCGTGCAGTCGCTGCCCAACACGCCCTCGGAGGTGGAGGGCGACTGGCCCGGCCACCTGCACGCGCTGATGCTCGACTCCAAGGGGACGTTCGACGACCTGGTCCGGCGCTACGCCCGCACGCCGGAGCAGGCGGAGTCGATCCTGGGCAACCGGCTCTACCAGAATCTCGCCGGCGCGCTCTCGGGCACCCAGGAGTACATGGCCATGGAGAAGCTCTACGAGCTCGTCCACTCCAAGGAGTTCGACGTGGTGGTGGTCGACACCCCGCCGACCCGCAACGCGCTCGACCTGCTCGACGCGCCCCGCCGCCTCACCCGGTTCCTAGAGAACCGCCTGTTCCGGGCGCTCCTGGTGCCGACCCGTGTGGGGCTGCGCGCCGTGAGCGTCGCCACGCAGGCGCTGCTGAAGACCATCGCCAAAGTGGCCGGCGCCGAGATCGTGCAGGACGCGGTGTCCTTCTTCCAGGCCTTCGAGGGGATGGAGGACGGATTCCGGAGCCGGGCCAGCGCGGTCCACGATCTGCTGGCCGACCCCGCCACCGCGTACGTGCTCGTCACCTCGGCCCGGCCCGACGCGATCACCGAGGCCGGCTTCTTCGCTGAGAAGCTCTCCGAGCGCGACGTGGCGGTGGCGGCGCTCGTGGTCAACCGGATCGCACCCTCGTTCGGCGGCGGTGCCGGCGCCGGGGCCCCACCCCTGCCGGGGATGGAGGCGCTGGAGGCGAACCTCACCGAGCTCAACGCCATGGCGGAGCGGGAAGAGCGGGCCTTCGCCGGGCTCGCCGCACAGGTGTCGCCGGCACCGGTCGGTCGGATCCCGCTCTTCGGGCAGGACGTGCATGAGCTCGCAGGCCTGCGACGGGCGGCGGACCACCTTTTCGCCTGATCCACCGACCTCGCGTCGCTCCGCCGGCGAGAGCCCCGGCGGTCTCTTCGAAAACTGTAACGAAGTTCGTTTACACGTTGCCGGAGGCAGTGGCGGGCACACCACGCGGGTTTTCGGCCCTCCACGCGGGTCCGATAGTGTCCCGTCGGTGCAGACCATCCTGGTCGCCAGCGACGCACCCACCCTCCGCCGGGAGATCGAGGCCGTCATCAGCGGTCCCGACGTCGAGGTGGAGGCAGTGACCTCGGGCCCCGAGGTGATCGCGTTCGTCACCGAGGAGTCGCCCGATCTGGTGATCGTCGACATGCAGATGGGCAACATGGGCGGCATGGCGGTCACCCTCGAGCTGCGGCTCCAGGAGTCCTACGACGCGCTGGACCACATCCCCGTGCTCATGCTGCTGGACCGCCGGCCCGACGTCTTCCTCGCCCGCCGGTCCGGTGCCGAGGGCTGGCTGGTGAAGCCGATCGACCCGCTGCGTCTCCGGCGAGCCGTCACCGCACTGCTGGACGACGGGACCTTCGCCGACGACTCGTTCACACCCGTGCCCGTGCTGGTGGGCGCCGGACCCCAGCTGCAGGCGGGACCCGAGCCCACGCACTGACCCGGCGCCGCCGTGTCCAACCGCCGGGAGCCTCCCGACCGACAACCAACCAGGCGATCACGCCGGCCCTGGCGGCGCTCCGCCGACAGCGCTGACGAGGCCCGGCCGTCCCGCCGGAGCCAGCCCCTCGACGCGGACGCCTCCGAACAGGAGCGGATCATCACGGAGGCACTCGCCGACCTCCGGGACATGGACGTCCGCGAGGTGATGACGCCGCGGGTCGACGTCACGTACCTGACCATCCCGGTCCACGCCGAGGACATCGCCCGAGCGGTGCGGACCTCGGGGCACAGCTGCTTCCCGGTGGTCCACGACGACCTCGACGACCTGATCGGCATCCTGTTCGTCAACGACATCTTCCGCACCGGCGGCACGACCGGGGCACGTGCGCGTGCGGACGGCGATGAGCCCAGGGACCGGGACGCCACCGATCCCAGCCCCCTGGAGATCTCGCGCAAGGTGCGCCAGCCGTACCTGCTCCCCGAGTCGCTCGGTGTCCTCGAGGCGTTGGCGGACATGCGCCGGCACCATCGGGCCGTGGCCGTCGTGGTCGACGAGTACGGCGGCGTCGCCGGCATGCTCACCGTCAAGGACCTCCTGGAGCCGTTGGTCGGCGACCTCCATGACGAGTTCGACGACGAGGAGGAGGCGCACATCGTCCGGGTGGACAACACCCGCTGGCTCATCGACGGGCAGACCAACGTCGACGATGTCCGCGAGCGACTGGGCATCGAGATCCCCGACGGGGAGTACGTCACCCTGGGCGGGCTCCTCTTCGAACGGTTCGGCCACATTCCCTCCGAGGGCGAGGAGGTCCGGGTCGGCGACTGGGACCTCCGCGTGGTGGAGATGGACAAGCGTCGGGTGGCACAGGTCGTGGCCACCTTTGCCGGCCATCACGGCGGCAGCTCCCCCGCAGATGAGAGAGCGGACGGTGGCGAGGGTGGGGCCCCGCCGGCCGGCGGGGCGGGGGAAGC
>JBEKVF010000023.1:0-13446 GCA_049514295.1 Acidimicrobiales bacterium | reverse complement strand
AGCCAGCCGGGACAGCGACGGCGCGTAGGCGCCGACCATGTCGACGAAGTCGGGGCCGCGCAGCGGGCTGCACCCCGTGAGGTTCAGCTGGTCCTCCACGACCATGATCGCTCCCGTGGCCAGGTCCGGGCGCACGCCGCCGACGGCGGCGGTCAGGATGACGGTGCCGCAGCCGGCCGCAACGCCGGTGCGCAGGGGATGGACGGCCTCCTCCGGCTGCAGGCCCTCGTACAGGTGGCAGCGGCCCCCGAAGATCAGGACGCGCTTTCCCGCCAGGTCGACCGACCAGCCCTGGGCCCGGTGCCCCGCGGCGGTGTAGCGGGGGAAGAACGGCAGGGTGTCGAGAGGAAGCGAGGGGCCTCCGGCGCCCAGGATCTCGCCCACGCCGGCGAGACCGCTGCCCAGCACGACCAGGACGTCGTGACGGTCGGTGCCGGTGCGACGGGCCAGCTCGTGGGCGCTGCGGGCGGCACGCTCGGCCGCATCGTCCATGCCAGGCATGGTAGGCGGCCCGCGGCCATCCGCCACGTACCATGGCGCAAATGCCGACCGCTGCCGTTCCCACCCCGGTGTCGCTGCACCCGTTGTCGCCCCTGACGGGGGACGAGATCAAGGCGGCGCACCAGATCGTCTTCGACAGTGGTCGGGCCGCCGTGGCGAACGATGCCCTTCGCTTCGCCTACGTGGCCCTGTGCGATCCCCCCAAGGAGGTCGTGCGGGCGGTGGACAGCGGCGAGCCGGGGGCCTCGGCGCGACTCGACCGCCAGGTGCGCATGGTGCTGCTGCAGGGTCCCGAGGCCGACGTGGTCGAGGCGGTCGTCTCGGTTACCCGCGGCGAGGTGGTGCGCTGGGAGGTCGTCGAGGACGTCCGCCCGCCGCTGCAGATAGAGGAGGCCTACGCGGCACAGCTCGCGCTGGCGGAGTGCGAGGAATGGAACGCCGCACTCGACCGCCGCGGGGTGGTCGACCGCTCGCTGGTGCAGGTCGACCCGTGGCCGGCGGGAACCTTCGGGCTCGGGCACGAGAAGCGGCGTCGCATCACCAAGTGCTTGGCCTACCTGCGCGAGTCGGCCGACGACAACGGCTATGCGCGCCCGCTCGAAGGGCTGCTGGCCATCGTCGACATGGGGCGGGGCCAGGTGCTCGAGGTGCTCGACTACGGCACCGTCCCCATCCCGCCCACTTCGGGGAGCTACTACCCCGAGCACAACGGGCCGCTGCGCACCGACCTCAAGCCCCTCAGCATCACCCAGCCCGAGGGCCCGAGCTTCGAGGTGGACGGCAACCTCGTGAAATGGCAGAAGTGGTCGTTGCGGGTGAACATGGACCCGCTCGAGGGCCTGGTCCTCTCGACCATCGGCTACGAGGACGGTGGCAGGGTGCGGCCGCTCGTCTACCGGGCCTCGGTCAGCGAGATGGTGGTGCCCTACGGGCACCCCGGCCCCATGCACTGGTGGAAGAGCGCGTTCGACGCCGGTGAATGGGGCCTCGGGCGCATGGCCAACTCGCTGACCCTGGGATGCGACTGCCTGGGCGAGATCCACTACTTCGACGACGTCTTCGCGGACGAGCGGGGCAAGCCGCACACCAAGTCGAATGCCATCTGCATGCACGAGGAGGACTACTCCATCCTCTGGAAGCACGTCGACATGGTGTCGGGCCGCAGCGAGGTGCGCCGGTCGCGCCGCCTGGTCGTCAGCTCCATCGCCACCGTCGGCAACTACGAGTACGGGTTCTACTGGTACTTCTATCTCGACGGCACCATGCAGCTCGAGGTGAAGCTCACCGGGATCATGTCGACCATGGCGGTCGAGGGCGACGACCCCGGGGACCACGCGCGCATGGTGGCACCGGGCCTGGCGGCGCCCTACCACCAGCACCTGTTCAACGTCCGGCTCGATATCGAGATCGACGGGCCGGACAACGCAGTCTTCGAGGTCGACGCGGTGCCCTCGCCCCCCGGTGACGGGAACCCCGTCGGCAGCGCCTTCGGCACCACGACCACGCTGCTCGAGACCGAGCTGGCGGCGCGGCGCAACGCCGACCCGTCGCGCTCGCGCACGTGGCGCATCGCCAACCGCAGCCGGCGCAACGGCCTGGGCCAGCCCACGGCCTACAAGCTCCTGCCGTCCGCCACGCCGACGCTGCTCGCCGGCCCCGAGTCGAGCATCGGCCGGCGCGCCGCCTTCGCGGCGCACAACCTGTGGGTCACCCCCTTCTCGCCCGAGGAGCGGCGCGCGGCCGGCGACTACCCCAACCAGCACGAGGGCGGGGCGGGACTCCCGGCGTGGACGGCCCAGGACCGGGACGTGGTCGACACCGACATCGTGCTGTGGCACAGCTTCGGGATCACCCACATCCCGCGGCCCGAGGACTGGCCGGTCATGCCCGTGGAGTACACGGGCTTCTCGCTCATCCCCTTCGGCTTCTTCGACCGCAACCCCGCGCTCGACGTGCCCCCGTCGTCGGACGGGGACCACTGCCATGCCTGAGCACGGCGCCCACACGCCGCAGGAGTACCACCCGCCCGTCGAGGAGTACCTCGAGACCATGCTCGCCCTGGGGGAGGAGGGCGTGCCGGTGATTCAGGCCCGGATCGCGGAGCGCCTGGGCCGCTCCGCCCCGTCGGTGTCCGAGATGCTCGACCGGCTCACCGAGGACGGGTACGTCACTCGGGAGGGGAGGCGACTCTCGCTCACCGACAGCGGGCGGGCGCTGGCCGAGAAGGTGGTGCGCAAGCACCGTCTGGCCGAGCGGCTGCTCGTCGACGTCATCGGGCTCGAGTGGCACAAGGTGCACCGTGAGGCGGGGCGGTGGGAGCACGTGATCTCCGACGACGTCGAGGCCCGGTTGGTCGAGCTGCTGGGCGACCCTGCCACGTGCCCGCACGGCAACCCGATCCCGGGATCGGGCTCACACGCACCAGCGGTCCCGACGCGACCCCTGGCGGAGGTCGGCGTGGGGGAGCGGGTGCGGCTGTTCCGCATCAGCGAGGAGGTGGAGCTCAACCTCGGCTCGCTGACGCTGCTCGACGAGGGCGGCTTCATTCCCGGCGTCGTCGCCCGTGTCGGGGGCCGTGACCCCGAGGGCAACGTCGAGGTGACGGTGGAGGGTGGCTCGGAGGCGATCCACGTCTCGCGCGACCTGTCGGGCCGCCTGTTCGTCGGCGCTCCATGACGCTGCGGCTGGTGGCCGACGCCGTCTTCACCGTCGACGCCGAGGACACCATGCTGCTCCCGGGCGCGGTCGAGATCGACGACGGGCTGATCTCGTGGGTCGGCGACCCCTGGCAGGTGCCGGCGGCCGTGGGGACCGAGGTGCGCCAGCTCGGCGGCCTGCTCATGCCCGGGCTCGTGAACTGCCACGGCCACTCCCCGATGACCCTCGTGCGCAGCGCGGGAGACGGACTGCCGCTCGACCGCTGGTTGAGCGAGACCGTCTGGCCGCGCGAGGCGCTGCTGCAGGACGAGGACGTGTACTGGGGCATGGCGCTCGGCGCGGCCGAACTGCTCTGCAACGGCGTCACCACCACCTGCGAGCAGTACCGCCATCCCGAACCGGTCACCGCCGCGGTGATCGACTCGGGGATCCGGGCCATGTACACGCCGGGGATCTTCGACGTGCCCGGGGCGCCCCGGAACGGGTGGGAGGACCTGCTCGAGGAGGCCTGCCGGCTGTTCGACGCGATGGAGGGCAGGGAGGGCCGGCTCCACCTCGGCTTCGGGCCGCATGCCGTCTACACCTTGCCGCGCGAGGGGCTGCGCACCATCGCCGAGGAGGCGCAGCGGCGCGACGCGCTGCTGCAGATCCACCTCTCGGAGACGGTGTCCGAGTGCGAGCAGGTGCGCGAGCACTACGGCATGAGCGCGCCCGCCGTCCTGGAGTCCGAGGGAGCGCTCGAGGGCCGCGTCCTGGCGGCCCACGCGGTGTGGCTCGACGACGCCGACCTGGTGATCGTCGCCGGACACGACGTGGCGGTTGCGCACTGCCCGGGCTCGAACGGGAAGCTGGGGGCGGGCATCGCGCCGCTGCGCGCCCTGCTCGACCGCAGTGTGCGGGTGGGCCTCGGCACCGATGGGCCCGCCTCCAATGACGATCTGCACCTGTGGGACGAGATGCGGCTGGCGGCCCTACTGGCCCGCGCCACCGCGACCGACCCGGGTGCGGTGAGCTCGGTCGAGGCATTGCGCCTGGCCACCCGGGGCGGTGGGGAGGCATTGGGCCTCCCGGTGGGCTCGCTCGAAGTGGGCCGGCCGGCCGACCTGATCCGTCTGCGGACCGACGATGCGCGGTTCACACCCTCGGTCACCGACGCCGAGCTCCTGGGCCACCTGGTCTGGGCAGGGGCGGGGTACCTGGTGACCGACGTCTGGGTGGGCGGGGCATGCGTCGTCGAAGCGGGCCGGTGCACCCTGATCGACGGTGAGCAGGCCCGAGCCGAAGTCGGGCAGCGTGCCCGCCGCCTGCTCGGCTCTTAGGCTTTCCTTCCATGCCCGGATTCGTCGACCAGGCCCAACTGCACGCGCGTGCCGGCGACGGGGGAGCCGGGGCGGTCTCGTGGCGCCGTGAGGCGCACGTCGACCGGGGCGGCCCCGACGGGGGCGACGGGGGCCACGGCGGCGATGTGTGGCTGATCGCGTCCGTGAACGAGTCGTCGCTGCTCGGTTTCCGCGACCATCCCTTCCGGCGCGCCACCGACGGCGTGCACGGCTCGGGCTCCAAGCGGCACGGCGCGCGCGGCAAGGACCTGGAGGTGCCGGTGCCGGTGGGCACCGTGGTGCGCGACCGGGACGGCGCGGTGGTCTGCGATCTGGCGACCGAGGGTGCCCGGTTCCGGGTGGCCGAGGGCGGCCAGGGTGGGCGGGGCAACGCGCGCTTCCTGTCCAACAAGCGACGGGCGCCGGCCTTCGCCGAGCAGGGGGAGAAGGGGCAGGAGTTCTGGCTGGACATGGAGCTCAAGCTGATGGCCGACGTGGCGCTGGTCGGTTTTCCCAACGCCGGCAAGTCCACGCTGATCTCGACCGTGTCGGCCGCCAAGCCGAAGATCGCTGACTACCCGTTTACCACCCTGGAACCGCACCTCGGCGTCGTCCGGGTGGGCGGGGTGCGCGACGGCACCGAGTTCGTCATGGCCGACATACCCGGCCTCGTCGAGGGCGCGGCCGGTGGCAAGGGCCTCGGGCATCAGTTCCTGCGCCACATTGAGAGGGCGCGGGTGCTCGTGGTGCTGCTCGACCTCTCCGCGCCCGAGCTCGGAGGCGACGTGCCGTCGGCCCAGCTGCGCATCCTGCTCTCCGAGCTCGGCTCCTACCGCCCCGAGCTTCTCGACCGCCCGCGGGTGGTGGCGGGCAGCAAGGCCGACGTCGCGTCCGACGACGAGGACGTGTGCGACGTGGTCCTCTCAGCGGCGACCGGCGATGGGGTCGGTGCCCTGGTCGAGAGGCTCGCCGGCGTCGTACAGGACACGCGGGCCGACGCGGCCGAGGCGGCGTCGAGCGAGATCGTCGTGCACCGGCCCGCACCCGAGGGCGTGGACGTGCGGCGGGCCGGCGATGGCGCATGGGTGGTGGTCGGCCGGGCCGCCGAGCGTGCGGTGGCGCTGTCGGACCTCAACGACGTGGGCGCGCAGGCCGAGGCCGTGCGGCGGCTGCGGCGGCTCGGGGTCGATCGCGCCCTGGCGCGGGCGGGCGTTCGCGACGGCGACGAGGTGACCGTGGGCACCATGACCTTCACCTGGGGGGAGGACTCGTGATCGCTGTCGTGAAGGTGGGTTCCTCGTCGGTCACGGAGGAGACGGTGGCCAGACTGTGCGACGAGGTCGCCGCGGCGCGCCGGGCCGGCCACACCGTGGTGGTAGTCACCTCTGGTGCTATCGCCGCCGGCTGGGCGGCGCTCGGCCGCGGCGAGCAGCGGCCGTCGGACCCGGCCGTTCTCCAGGCGGTCTCCGCCGTCGGCCAGCACCGCCTCATGCGCCTGTGGCAGGACGGCCTCGACCCCCATGGCGTGCTCGCGGGCCAGGTGCTCCTGGCGCCGCTCGACTTCGTGCACCGCACGCAGTACCTGCACGCGCGCGGGACCCTGCGCCACCTGGTCGACCTCGGTGTGGTCCCGGTCGTCAACGAGAACGACGCCGTGGCCGATGAGGAGATCCGCTTCGGCGACAACGACCGCCTGGCCGCTCTCGTGGCGCACCTGGTCGGCGCGGAGCTGCTCGTGCTGCTCACCGACACACCCGGCCTCCTGACCGCCGATCCCCGGCGCGACACGGAGGCGTCGCTCATTGAGGAGGTTGTCGAGATCGACCACCAGCTGGAGCGCCTGGCCGGCGGTCCGGGCAGTGCGCTCGGCAGCGGCGGCATGGCGTCGAAACTGGCCGCGGCGAAGATCGCCACCTGGTCGGGCGTGCAGACCGTGATCGCCGACGCCGGGCGCCCAGGCGTGCTGGCCGCCGCCCTGGCCGGGGAGGCGGGGGTGGGGACGGTGTTCCGGGCCCGGGAGGGCCGGCTCTCGGCCCGCAAGCTGTGGATCGCCTTCGCCCTGGGATCCTCCGGGAGCCTCACGGTCGACGAGGGGGCGCGCACGGCGCTGACCGAGCGTGGGCGCTCGCTCCTGGCCGCCGGCGTCATCGCCGCCAGCGGCAGCTTCCGCCCCGAGGATGCCGTCGAGATTGCCGGGCCCGACGGGCAGGTCTTCGCCAAGGGCCTGGTCCGACTCCACGCGGAGCGGTCAGGGGAGTGGATGGGGAGGCGCAGCCAGGTCGTCGTGCACCGGGACGACCTGGTCCTTGTAACCTGACCCGATGACCTCGCCTGCATTGGAGCAGCTCGCGGGCCGGGTCCATGCGGCGGCGCGAGCAGTGGCGAGGTCGCCCAGCTCGGTGCGGGACGACGCGCTGCGTCTGGCCGCGGACCTCCTGGAGGACGAGCGGTCGTCACTGGTGGCGGCCAACCGGGTCGACCTGGAGCGGGCCGAGGCGGCCGGCATGACCGACGCGGCCCGGGACCGGCTGCGCCTGACCAAGGAGCGGGTCCGGGCCATGGCACGCGGCCTGCGCCAGGTGGCGGCCCTGCCCGACCCGGTGGGCGAGGTCACCGAGGGCTGGGTGCGGCCCAACGGCCTGCGGGTGACCCGGGTGCGGGTGCCGCTCGGCGTGGTCGGCGTGATCTACGAGAACCGCCCCAACGTGACCAGCGATGCCGCCGGCCTGTGCCTCAAGGCGGGGAACGCGGCGTTCCTGCGCGGCTCGTCCTCCGCCATCGACTCCAACCGGGCCATCGTGGCGCTGCTGCGCCGGGCCGACGTGAAGGCGGGACTGCCCGAGGACTCAGTCGCCCTGGTGGAGGACACCTCGCATGAGACGGCGATCGCCTTTATGCAGCTGCGCGGGCTCATCGACTGCCTGATCCCGCGCGGCGGCAAGTCGCTCATTGAGTCGCTGGTCGAGCACGCCACGGTGCCCTACGTGCTCGACGGCGACGGGAATTGCCACCTGTACATCGACGGTGCCGCCGACCTGGCCATGGCGCACGAGCTGGCGGTCAACGCCAAGACACACCGCTTCGGGGTCTGCAACGCGGTCGAGACGATCCTGGTGCATGCCAGCGTGGCGGCGGACTTCCTGCCCCGCCTGGCGGACTCGCTCACCGCCGCGGAGGTCGAGATCAGGGCCGACGAGCGCGTGCGGGCCATCGTGCCCGACGCCGTGCCTGCCATGGAGAGCGACTTCGCCATGGAATTCCTGGGACCGGTGGTGGCGATCGGGATGGTCGACGACGTGGGTGACGCCATTGCGCACATCGCCCGCTACAGCTCGGGGCACTCCGAGGCGATCGTCACCTCCGACGTGGGGGTGGCGGACCGCTTCGTTGCCGAGGTCGACGGAGCGGCGGTGCTGGTGAACGCGTCGACGAGGTTCGTCGACGGTGAGGAGCTCGGGCTCGGCGCCGAGGTGGGGATCTCCACCCAGAAGCTGCACGCCCGTGGGCCGATGGGAGTGAAGGAGCTGACGACGTTGAAGTGGGTCGTGCGCGGTGACGGGCAGGTGCGCCGGTGAGTGGCGGGAACGCAGCGTTGGGACTGCCCGAATCGGGGCCACCCCGGTTCGAGTCACTGGACGCGGTGCGGGGCGGCCTGGCCCAGGTCGGCTACCTGGCCGACGACTCCATCAGTGGTGTCGTCTTCCTGGCCGACCGGCTGGCCAAGCCGGTGCTCGTCGAGGGCCCGGCGGGGACGGGGAAGACGCAGCTGGCCAAGTCGGTGGCGGACCTGACGGGGGCGCGGCTGATCCGGCTCCAGTGCTACGAGGGTCTCGACGAGTCCAAGGCGCTCTACGAGTGGAACTACCGCAAGCAGCTGTTGCGCATCCAGGCGGGGGAGCACGGCAAGGCGGAGGAGGAGGGCCCGAGCTGGTCCGAGCTGGAGGAGGACATCTTCTCCGAGGACTTCCTCCTGACCCGCCCGCTGCTCGAGGCGATCCGTGCCACCGAGCCGGTGGTGCTCCTCGTCGACGAGGTGGACCGCGTCGAGCTCGAGACCGAGGCCCTGCTGCTCGAGATCCTCTCCGAGTACCAGGTCTCCATCCCCGAGCTCGGCACCGTGCGGGCCACGCAGCTGCCCATGGTGTTCCTCACGTCGAACAACACACGCGAGCTCTCCGAGGCGCTGAAGCGGCGCTGCCTCTACCTGCACGTCGACTACCCCGACCTCGACCGTGAGCGCGAGATCGTCCGGGCCAAGGTGCCCGGCATCAGCGAGGAGCTGGCCGACCAGGTGGCCCGGATCGTGCGCTCACTGCGCACGATTGAGCTGCGCAAGGCGCCGTCGGTGTCCGAGACGCTGGACTGGGCCCGCACACTGGTGCTGCTCGGCGTGGAGACGATCGACGCCGCGGGAGCGAAGGACACGCTGCACATCCTCTTGAAGTACCAAGCCGACATCGAGCGGGCCACCAAGGAGCTGCTGTCGGCCTCCTCGAACTGAGGGCCGCGTGCTCGACCTCCTCTCCGGGTTCGTCACCGAGCTGCGCCGTTCCGGGCTGCCGGTCTCCCTCACGGAGCACCTCGATGCCGCCGAGGCGGTCAAGCACATCCCGTTGGAGGACCGCGAGGCGCTGAAGTACGCGCTCGCCGCCACGCTCGTGAAGTCGTCGGCCCACTGGCGGGCCTTCGAGACGGCCTTCGAGGTGTTCTTCGCCGTGCGGACCGGTGGCGCCGGGGCGGGGGACGAGGGCCAGGAAGGCGGCGAGGAGGGAGCCGAGAGCGAGGGAGAGCAGGCGGGCCAGGGCGCCATGGCGGGCCAGGGCCGTTCGTGGAAGGGGGGCGGGTCGGGCGAGGGGATGACGCCCGAGGAGCTGGCCGAGCTGCTCTTCAAGTCGTTGCTCTCGGCCGACGCCGCGCTGATGAACGTGGTGGCCCGCAACGCGGTCGACCGCTACGCCGGCATGGAGCCCGGGCGCCCGGTCGGGGGCACCTACTACCTGTACCGGACCCTGCGGAACCTGGACCTCGACGCCGTCCTGGAGAAGCTGATGGGCCAGTCCCAGGCGGGCGCCGCGGGCGGGTCGCTGACCGAGCTCGAGGAGCGCCTGGCGGCGGACGAGTTCAAGGCCCGCATCGAGAAGTTCCGCCGGGCCGTCGAGACCGAGATCCGCCGGCGCCTGGTGGAGGACCGTGGCGCCGAGGCCCTGGCCCGCTCCGTGCGCAAGCCGCTGCCCGAGGACATCGACGTCATGCACGCCACCCGCGAGGAGCTGGCGCTACTGCACCGCACCCTGCAGCCGCTCTCCCGCAAGCTGGCCGTGCGCCTGGCCCGCAAGCGCCGACACGGGCGCAAGGGTCCCCTGGACTTCCGGGCCACCATGCGACGCTCGCTGTCGACCGGCGGCGTGCCCATTGAGCCGCGCTTCCGGCACCCCCGCCCGGCCAAGCCCGAGATCTTCGTGATCGCGGACATCTCGGGCTCGGTGGCCAGCTTCGCCCGCTTCACCCTGCACCTGGTGTACGCCATCTCCTCGCAGTTCTCCAAGGTCCGCAGCTTCGTGTTCGTGGACGGGATCGACGAGGTGACGCGGTTCTTCGAGGGCGTGGTGGACCCGGCCGAGGCGGTGGCCCGTATCAATCTGGAGGCGGACGTCATCTGGGTGGACGGCCACTCCGACTACGGGCACGCGCTGAGCGAGTTCCACCGGCGCTGGGGCGACCAGGTGACCTCGCGCTCGAGCGTCATGGTGCTCGGCGACGCGCGCAACAACTACCACGCCTCGGGGTCGTGGGTGCTCGAGGACCTCCAGGCCAGGGCGCGCCGCGTCTACTGGCTGAACCCCGAGCCGCGCGACTACTGGGGGTCGGGCGACTCCATCGTGGGCGAGTACGCCGCCCACTGCGACGACGTGGTGGAGTGCCGGACGCTCCGGCAACTCGAGCACTTCGTCGGGAACCTGGCGTGAGCACGGGCAGCGGGGAGGCCGACGAGCGCGCCGAGGCCGGCGTGCTGCGGATCTTCCCGCCTCAAGACGGCGCGTCGCGCATTGTGCTGGTGCGCCACGGCCAGGCGCAGTGCAACGTCGACCGCGTCGTGGGCGGCCTCAAGGGCTGCACCGGGTTGACGGACCTGGGGCGCCGGCAGGTGGCGGCCCTGGCCGACCGGCTCTACGAGAGCGGCGAGCTCCGCGAAGCGACGGCCCTGTATTCCTCCGTGCTGCCGCGCGCCGTGGAGACGGCGGAGCGCCTGCGGCCGGTGGTGGGTTCGGGGCCCAACGCCCTCGGTCCGGTCATTCAGCGCTGCGATCTGTGCGAGCTGCACCCGGGCCAGTGCGACGGCATGCCGTGGGAGGAGGTGGTCGAGGCCTTCGGGGTGCCGGACTGGGACCGAGACCCGGGCATCCCCATCGCGCCGGGTGGTGAGAGCTGGTCCGAGTTCGTCGTGCGGGCCTCCGACGCCGTGCGGGAGGTGGTCGGCCGTCATCCGGGGGAGCTGGTGGTGGCGGCCGTGCACGCAGGGGTCATCGAGGCCTGCATGATCCGGTTCCTCGGCGTGCCGCCCGAGATCTACCGGCGGGGCTGGGTGCGCATCGTGCACGCGTCCATGACCGAGTGGGAATGGGTGCCGGCGGAGGACCGCTGGGTGCTCCTGCGCTTCAACGACTCGTGCGGGGTGCCGCGGGTCTGAGGGTTACGGGCCGGCGAGGAAGGTGCTCGCCAGGCGCTCGGGCGCCGCAGCCAGCCAGGCGTCCACGATCGACTCGCGCAGGGGCTTCATCGTGACCACGCGCAGGGCGACCAGTACCGCCGCGAAGCCGTCGAAATGGGAGATGGTGAAGAACCCCTTGGTGCTGGTGGCGAGCACTGCCTCCTTGTCGTCCAGGTCCGCGGTGCGGAGGGCCAGGATCGGGCCAGGCGGGGGCTCGGCGTCGCCGAAACGCTTCAGGTCGGCCTTGGAGAACGGGCGCTCCCAGGCGAACGCCGTGCCGCCGACGAACCAGGTCCGGTTGCCGTGCCGCTGCCCCTCCGTCACCTCGGGGAGCGACGACACGATCCGCTCGACGTCGCTGAACGCCGCCATGCCCGGACCTTACCGCTAGCGTTGCTCGCCATGGCCCCTCGGCCGCCGCAGCTCGCGCCGTGACCACCGCCCCGGGGCTCGACCCCGCCGGGTTGCGCCGACTGCACGACCGCCTCTCCGCCTGCGTCGAAGGTGGCGACGTGCCGGGTCTCGTGGCGCTGGTGGCACGTGGCGGCGACGTGCACACCGAGGTGTTCGGGTCCGCGGCGCTCGGAGACCCGTCGCCGCTGCGACGCGACGCGATCTTCCGCATCGCCTCCATTTCGAAGCCCATCGCCGCCGCCGGTGCCATGGCACTCGTGGACGACGGCGTGCTGTCGCTCGACGACCCCGTCGAGTCGCTGCTGCCGGAGCTGGCCGACCGCCGTGTGCTGCGCAGCCTCGAGGGCCGGCTGGACGATACCGTCCGGGCCGAGCGACCCATCACAGTGGAGGACCTGTTGACCTTCCGCCTCGGCTTCGGCGCCATCATGGCCCCGCCGGGCACCTATCCGATTCAGGACGCCGAGGCGGAGTTGCGGCTGATGACCTTGGGGCCCCCGTGGCCCCCGCCCCCCTTCGGATCCGACGAGTGGATCGCCCGATTCGCCGCCTTGCCCCTGCTGCACCAGCCGGGCGTCGAGTGGCGCTACAACACCGGTGCGCAGGTGCTGGGGATCCTGCTCGAGCGGGCGAGCGGTCAGTCGCTCGAGGCGTTCCTGCGGGCGCGCCTCTTCGAGCCGCTCGGCATGGTGGACACGTCGTTCAGCGTGCCGGCTGACAAGCAGAGCCGGTTCACGACGGCGTACATGCCCGACGGGGAGACCGGTGCGCTCGCCGTGCTCGACCCGCCCGTCGGCGGGTGGTGGAACGAGCCGCCGGCCATGGCCAACGCGGCGGGCATGCTCGTCTCCACGATCGACGACCTGTGGGCCTTCGTGTCGCTGCTGCTCTCGGGCGGCACGCACCAGGGCGAGCAGCTGCTGTCGCCCGGATCGGTGGCGGACATGACCCGTGACCACCTGACGGCAGAGCAGCGGCGCTCGGCGTCGCTCTTCCTCGGTGAGCACGGGGGGTGGGGCTACTGCATGGCTGCACCGGGACCCGTCACCGGGGAGCCGCCGATTCCGTGGGGCTTCGGCTGGAACGGAGGCACCGGCGCGGTGTGGTCGACCGATCCCGTGCGCGGGATCACCGGGATATTGCTCACCTCACGGGCGATGACCTCGCCCGAGCCACCAGCGCACTTCGTGGACTTCTGGGACGCGGCGTACGCGTCGCTGGCTGACTGAGGGGACAGGTGGGCGCGCTCCAGCTACGCTGAGCGCTCCAGCGGAGAAGGGGACGAACCTATGTACAAGATTGTCGTGGTCGGAACCGACGGTTCGCCCACCGCCGACAAGGCGGTCCAGGCCGCCGCGGACATCGCCCGCTCGTGGGGCGCGGAGCTCCACATCGTGACAGCTGCACGGTCACCCAGCTCCGGCTTGGCGGCCGCGACCGGCGCGCCGCTGGTCGACACCGGTGCGGGTCAGGCCATGGTCGACGAGGCCGCGAAGCTAGTGGGGGAGACCGCGGTCAAGAATTTCGGGGACGGACTGAAGGTCGAGGCTCATGCAGCGCAGGGCAATGCCGACGACGTGATCCTGAACGCCGCCGCCGATGTCGGCGCGGACCTGATCGTCGTCGGGAGCAAGGGCATGCGGGGGGCCCGCCGGTATCTCGGCAGCGTGCCCAACTCCGTGGCCCACGCGGCGCACTGCGCCGTGCTGGTCGTCAAGACGGACTAGTGACCTGACCCAAAGATTCATAGCCAAATAGGAATTTTCCTGTCATCTTCCGCGTTCTCACCGTCATCAACGACGATGGGAGGCAGTGATGGTGAGACGGGGAAGACCGACTGAAGAT
>JBEKVF010000022.1:0-13481 GCA_049514295.1 Acidimicrobiales bacterium | reverse complement strand
GACCGGGATCTTCGAGCTCGGAGGTCCCCACGCCGACACCGGGCTCACGGGCCGCAAGATCATCGTGGACACCTACGGCGGCATGGCCCGCCACGGCGGCGGTGCGTTCTCCGGCAAGGATCCCTCGAAGGTGGACCGCTCGGCCGCCTACGCGGCACGCTGGGTGGCCAAGCACGTCGTGGCTGCCGGGGCCGCCAGGCGGTGCGAGGTGCAGGTGGCCTACGCCATCGGCGTCGCACACCCGGTATCGCTGCTCGTCGAGACATTCGGCACCGAGTCCGTCGACCCCGAGAAGATCTCCGACGCGGTGCGTCAGATCTTCGACCTCCGCCCGGCTGCCATTACGCGCGACCTCGACCTTCGCCGCCCCATCTACAAGAAGACGGCGGCCTACGGCCACTTCGGTCGTTCGGACAAGGAGTTCACGTGGGAGGCCACCCCGCGGGTGGACGACCTGCGGGGCGCGCTCGGGCTCTGATCGTCCGATCGCTCCCCTGAGGGGAGCCGTCGTGGCGTGCCACTGACGTCATGGCGACCGACGGTGCGATGACGCCAACCCTGCGCACGGTGCGCGTGCGTACCGAGGTGGCCGCGCTCACGAAGGTGTTCGACTACGTGGTGCCGGCGCGTTGGACCGAGGACGTCCGCGTAGGGACCCGCGTGCGGGTGCCGTTGCACGGGCGCACCGTGCGGGGATGGGTGGTCGAGACCGATGTGAGCACGCTGGACGGCGTCGAGGTCCTGCCGCTCAAGTCGTGGCTCGGCTGGGGCCCTCCGGCGGACCTCGTCGAGGTGGCGGAGTGGGCGTCATGGCGCTGGGCCGGCCCCGTCTCCTTCTTCTTGCACGCGGCATCTCCGTCCGTGGTCGTGCGGGCCCTGCCGGCACCCCCCGCACTCGACACGGCCGCGGTCTCCCGCGCTCGCGACGAGGCATCGCGCCGTGTACGGGACGGTGCGCTCACGCAGCCGGGCGCCACGGTGGTGCGCCTCCCGCCGGCCACCGACCTCATCGACCTCGTGCTGTCCGTCGTGGAGGATCCGGGCGTGCGCGCCCGCGAGGGCAGCGTCGTCGTGCTGGTCCCGTCCACCGGGTGGGCGGAGCGCCTCACCGCCCGTCTCGTGCGGCGGGGGTGCCCGGCCACGGGTGCGTGGGACGAGGCACGGGCGGGCTGGCCCGTCGTCGTGGGGAGCCGCGCCGGCGCATGGGCCCCCGTGCCGAGGCTCGCCGCGGCGATCGTGCTCGACGCGCACGACGCGTCCTACCGGGAGGAGAGCGCGCCGACCTACAGCGCAGTCGACGTCCTGCTCGAGCGGGCCCGCCGTCAGGCCGCTCCCTGCGTCCTCGTCTCGCCGGTGCCGCCGGTGGCGCTCGCGACGCACGACGGGATCGAGACCCTGGCGCCCCCGGTACTCGAGGAACGGGCCGGCTGGCCGACGATCGAACGGGTGGACCGCCGTGGCGCGGACCCCCGCACCGGCATGTTCTCCGAGGAGTTCGTGCGCCTCGCCCGTGCCGTGCTCGACGATCCCGCGGCGGCGGAGCGGGGACCACTCGTGTGTGTCTACAACCGCACCGGCGGCGCCCGGTTGCTGGCCTGTAGCCACTGTGGCGAGCTGGCCCGCTGCACGCGCTGCGGCGCCGCAGCGTCCCGGCCCCGCGACGAGGAGGTGCTGCGGTGCCCGCGCTGCGGCGAGACGAGGCCGGTCGTGTGCGCGGCCTGCGGTCGGCTGCGCATGAAGACGCTGCGGGCCGGCGTGAGCCGGCTGCGCGAGGAGCTGGCCGCGCTGCTCGGGGTCGAGGTGGGGGAGGTGGCCGGTCCACGGGCGGGAAGCGCGGAGCCTGCGCTCCCGGCCGCACCCGTGCTCGTCGGCACCGAGGCGGTGCTGCACCGGGTACGCCACGCCGCTGCGGTCGCCTTCCTGGACATCGACCTGCACCTGCTCGCCGCGCGCCTCTCGGCGATCGAGGACACCCTGGCGCTCTTCGTCCGTGCCGCGCGGCTGGTCGGAGCGCGCGGTGCCGGTCCACCGTGGGCCCGGGTGCAGGCCCAGACCCGCGTGCCCGACCACCCGGTGTTGACGGCGGTGTGGAAAGGCGAGCCGGCACCGGTGTTGGCCGAGGAGGCGGCCGTCCGGCGTCTCTCGGCTCTGCCGCCCTTCGCGGCGCTGGCGCTCGTGTCGGGCGTGCTCGCACCCGACTTCGCCCAGGCGCTGGCGCAGGAGGCCGACGCCGGCGCCGGTGGGGGCGCGGCGACGGTGTCGACGCTGGACGAGGGGCGGTTCCTGGTGCGGGCCGCCACGCATGCGCCGCTGTGCGACCTCCTGGCCCGGGTGCCCCGGCCGGCCGGGCGTGGGCTGCGCGTCGAGGTGGACCCGGCCTCCCTCTGAGACGTCGGGAGTCGGACGTTTCCGGGGGCGCCGGTAGGATGGGGCCATGCCCGGGCTCACCATCCGCCAGTACGGCGACCCTGTGCTCAAGGAGCGCGCCCGCGACGTCGAGGACATCGACGGCGCCGTGGCGAGCCTGGTCGACTCCATGATCGAGACCATGTACGACGCGCCCGGCACGGGCCTGGCGGCCAACCAGGTGGGCGTGCAGCGCCGCATCTTCGTCTACGACGTGGGGGAGGGCGCCCACACGATCATCAATCCGCAGATCGTCGAGAGTGACGGGGAGTGGGCCTACGAAGAGGGCTGCCTCTCGGTGCCGGGGCTCAGCTGGGAGATCGTGCGGCCCAACGCGGTCCACCTCGTCGGGCTCGACCTCGACGGCAACGCGGTCTCCATCGAGGCCACGGAACTCGAGGGCCGCGTGTTCCAGCACGAGCTCGATCACCTCGAAGGCATCCTGCTGGTGGAGCGCCTGAACGAGGACCAGCGCAAGGAGGCGCTCAAGATCCTCCGCAGCCGCACGCTGGATCTCGCCCCGTCGGACCCCGACGGGCTCTCGGACCTCTTCTCTCACTGAGTTCGGCACGGCGCTCCGCCCGCGCCGCCGACACGGCCGTCGACGGCAGGCTCGCTCGTCGCGCCGCGCACCTCGTACGTGCCGTCCGCTCGGGGCAACCGAGCCCCGCCGGCTGCCCTACGGTGAACGGGTGGCCCGCCTGGCGTACCTCGGCACCCCGGACCTGGCGGTACCACCGCTGCGCGCGCTCGCCGGGGCTGGGCACGACATCGCCCTCTGTGTGACCCGGCCCGACCGCCGGCGTGGCCGCGGCGGCCAGATGACGCCGAGCCCGGTCAAGGAGGCCGCCACCGAGCTCGGCATCGCCGTCACACACGACATGGACGATGTGGCGGCGGCGGCGGTGGAGCTGGCCGTCGTGGTGGCCTACGGCCGGATCATCCCCTCCCGCCTGCTCGACCTGGTACCGATGGTGAACCTGCACTTCTCGCTGCTGCCTCGCTGGCGCGGGGCCGCCCCGGTCGAACGGGCGATACTCGCCGGCGACGACGAGACCGGCGTCTGTGTGATGAAGGTCGAGGCGGGTCTCGACACCGGTCCCGTTTTCGCGGTGCGCACGGTGCCCCTCGACGACGACGTGGCCCTCGATGCGCTCCGGGAGCAGCTGGTCGCCGTCGGCAGCGACCTCCTCGTGGACACCCTCGCCGGCGGGGTGTCGGGACTGCCCGAGCCCGTGCCGCAGCACGGGGAGGTGACCATCGCCGACAAGATCACCAAGGAGGACCTCCACCTGGACTGGGCTGAGCCCGCCGTGCAGCTGAAGCGGGTGGTCCGCCTCGGCCGCGCCTGGACCACGCTCCGGGGCAAACGGCTGACCGTGCTGCAGGCGGCGGTCGGCGATCCGGAGCCCGGCGCGGCCGAGCACGCGCCCGGTTCGCTGCTCGGCCCGGCGGTGGTGACGGGCGTCGGCACCCTCGTGCTGCAGCGGGTGCAGCCAGAGAGCCGTTCGCCCATGTCAGCCGACGAGTGGCTGCGCGGCGTGCGGCCCACGGACGGCGAGCGTCTCGGGACGGACTAGACATGAGGTCGGTGACTGTGACTCCGATCGACGGGTGGAGCCCCGACCAGTACGAGCGGTTCCGTTCGGAGCGTCAGCAACCCTTCGACGACCTCCTCACGCTGTGTCACCCCGTCAACGGTGGGCGGATCGTCGATCTCGGGTGCGGTTCGGGCGACCTGACCAGGATCCTCCACGAGGAGATGGAAGCCGAGGCGACGGTCGGCATCGACTCCTCGCCGGCCATGCTGGCCCGGGCCCAGTCGGCGTTCGGGGACGTGCCCGGCCTGTCCTTCGCGCAGGGCGACATCGCGACGTGGCTCGACGAGGGGCTCGACCTCGTGTTCGCCAACGCGTCGCTCCAGTGGATCGACGACCACCTCAACCTCTTGGCGCGCATGCGCACCGCTCTGCGCGCGGACGGGCAGCTCGCATTCCAGGTCCCCGCCAACTACCGCCACCCGTCGCACCTGCTGGCTCATGCGGTGGCCAACGAGCTCCCATTCATCGATGCGCTCTACGGGGACGTCCCAGAGGACCGGGGACGCTTCGTGCTCTCCCCGGAGCTGTACGCCGACCTCCTCTACGAGCTCGGGGCGAAGGACCAGGTCGTCCGGATGGAGGTCTACGGCCACGAGCTGGAGTCGACCGGCGAGGTCGTCGAGTGGGTCATGGGGACCCTTCTCACGCCGTACCGCACGCGCCTCAGCCCCGAGCTGTTCGATGAGTTCGTCGAGCGCTATCGGGAACGGCTGATCGAGGAGCTCGGGGAACGCGAGCCGTACTTCTACGGGTTCCGGCGCATCCTGTGCTGGGCGCGTTTCAGCTGAGGGGCGACGTCGGGACCATGCACGGACGGCCGTCGATCCAAGGGCGCGACCCCGGGCGCTTCGGCGACGTGCGGATCGCGCCGTCACTGCTCTCGGCGGACTTCGGCGTGCTCGCCGAGCAGGTGGGGGAGGTGGCCCCTGCCGCGGACTGGCTCCACGTCGACGTCATGGATGGTCACTTCGTCCCCAACGTGACGATCGGGCCACCGGTGGTGGCGTCGCTGCGCCGCCACACGCCATTGTTCTTCGACTGCCACCTGATGATGACCGAACCCGGCCGTTACCTCCAGGACTTCGCCGACGCCGGCGCGGACGGCTGCACCGTGCACGTCGAGATCGGCCGCACCGACGAGCTGATCGCCCAGATGCGCGGGCTCGGCCTGCGCACCGGGCTCGCCCTCAACCCCGACACGCCCTTCGAGGCGGTGCAGCCGTATCTCGGCGACGTGGATCTCCTGCTGTGCATGACGGTGTTCCCCGGGTTCGGGGGGCAGAGCTTCATGGGCGATGTCATGGCGAAGGTCGCGCAGGTGCGCGCGCAGGTCGAGGCTGGCGCGTTGGCGCTCGACATCGAGGTGGATGGCGGGATCGACACCACCACGGCACCGGTGGCCGCCGCGGCGGGTGCCAACGTCTTCGTGGCGGGAACCGCCATCTTCGGGCACGAACGACCCTGGGAGGCGGCCGACGCCATCCGCGAGTCCGTGCGCGACGCCGCCGAGTGATCTCGGCGTCCGCGTGAGACCGGCCGAGGGATGAGCCGCGACGCGCGGCGGGCCGTGGTGGCCGGCGGTGGCATCGTCGGGACCTGGCACGCGCTCGAGCTCGCGCGGGCGGGCTTCTCGGTGGACCATCTCGAGGCCGACGCGGCCCCCACGGGTGCGTCGGTGCGCAACTTCGGGTTGGTGTGGGTGAGCGGCCGGGGCTCCGGGGAGGAGCTCGATGTGGCCCTGCGGGCCCGCAGCCGCTGGGAGGAGGTGGGCGCCGAGGTGCCCGGATTGGGCTTCCGCCCCTCCGGCTCGCTCACCGTCGCCTGCAGCGCAGCCGAGCGCGAGGTGATGCAGGCGTTCGCGCGCCACCGGGACGCGGGTGTGCGCTCCGTCTCCTTCTTGGAGCCCGACGAGGTGCGTGTGTGCAACCCGGCTCTCGGGGGCGACATCGCGGGCGCCCTGCACTGTTCCCGCGACGCGGTGGTCGAGCCCCGGCTCGCCCTGGGCGCGTTGCGCGAGCACCTGGCCACGCGGGCCGCCCCGGGCCGCTACCGCTTCCATCCGGGCTGCCGCGTCGTCGCGGCAGAGGCGCATGCCCTCATCGACACGGCCGGGACCCGATGGGACGGGGACCTCGTCGTCGTGGCCACGGGCGCCGCCTACGACCACCTGCCGGGTACCGACGGCCTCGGGGCACGGCTCCGGCGGGTCCGCCTGCAGATGCTCGAGACGGCGCCGTTCGCCCCCAGGCTGACGACGGCGCTGGCCGACGCCGACACGCTGCGCTACTACCCGGCCTACGAGGTGGCGCCGCTCGAGCTCCTCGGGGAGCAGAGCACCGTGGCCGCCGACCACCACCTCCAGCTGCTGCTGGTCCAGCGCCCCGACGGCGGGCTCACCATCGGTGACACCCACGCCTACGGGGAGCCGTTCGACTTCGCGCTCAGCGAGGACCCCACGGGCGAGTTGCTGGCCCGGGCCCGACGGATCCTGGGTGCTGAGCTCCCGCCCGTGCAGCGGCGCTGGGAGGGCGTGTACGCCCAGTGCGCCGACGGCGGGGTGTGCCTGCGTGAGGAGATCCGCCCGGGCGTCTTCGTCGTCACCGGTCCGGGTGGGCGTGGCATGACGTGTGCACCGGCGATCGCCGCTGACACCCTGAAGGCGGCCGGGATCGTCGCGTGATCGGGCCCTTCGCTCTGGCCTGCCTCGACATGGCGGGCACGACCGTGCGGGACGACGGCGCCGTGGAGGCCGCCTTCACCACCGCGCTGGTAGCCGTCGGGATCGCGCCAGGCAGCCCCGGCTACGCCGAGGCCCAGGAGGTCGTGCGCGACACCATGGGATGGTCAAAGGCGGACGTGTTCGCGGCGCTCTTGGATCCCGACGAGGCGGTCCGGGCGACGGCCGCGTTCGCCGCCGCCTACGAGGCGCTCGTCGCCGCCGGTGACGTCGACGAGATCCCGGGGGCTCGCGAGGTGATGCGCAGCCTGCGCTCCCGGGGGGTCCGGGTGTGCCTCACGACCGGCTTCGCCCCGTCGACCCGGGACGCGTTGCTGGACGCTCTGGGCTGGCGGGACGAGATCGACCTGGCCCTCTCACCGGCCGACGTCGGTCGGGGCCGACCCGCGCCGGACATGATCCTGGGTGCCATGGACCGCCTGGGCGTCGACGAGCCCGGGGCTGTCGCCGTCGTGGGCGACACGGTGAGCGACCTGGAAGCCGGTTCCCGGGCGGGGGCGGGGGCGGTGATCGGCGTGCTCAGCGGGGCCCACGACGAGGCCACGCTCGCCGCGGCGCCGCACACGGTGATCATCGCCGACGTGAGGGGCCTGCTCGCGGTCCTCGAGCACGACCTACCCCGCTGAGCAGGGCATCTCGACAAAAACTGAAACGTGTTCTATAATTTCAGGCACAGGGCCGGGGATCCACCCCGGACGAGGACGTGACCATGGACGACGTGGAGCTCATGCGCCGGGCGATGGCGCTGGCCGCAGCGGTCCGTTCCACCACCGCGCCGAACCCCTGGGTCGGCAGCGTGGTCGTGCCGGCTGAGCCTTCGGGCTCCGGCGGCGGGCCCTCCTTCGAGGGCGCCACAGCACGACCCGGCGGCCCGCACGCCGAGGTGGCAGCGCTCGCGGCTGCGGGGGACGCGGCACGGGGCGCCACGCTCTACGTCACGCTGGAGCCCTGTGCACACCACGGGCGGACGCCGCCCTGCACCGCCGCCATCATCGAGGCGGGTGTCGTCCGGGTCGTGGTCGGCGTCGAGGACCCGGATCCGCTGGTGGCGGGACGGGGCATCGCCGCGCTGCGCGACGCGGGGATCGACGTGACCTTGGGCGTGGCGGCCGGCGAGGTCGCCGAGCAGCTGGCTCCCTACCTCAAGCACCGCAGCACGGGGCAGCCCTGGGTGGTGCTGAAGATGGCGGCCAGCCTCGACGCCCGCACCGCAGCCCCGGACGGCACCAGCCGCTGGATCACCGGGGAGGCGGCCCGCCACGACGTGCACGTCCTGCGATCCCGCTCCGACGCCGTCCTGGTCGGGGCGGGCACGGTCCGGGCGGACGACCCCGAGCTGACGGTCCGGCTACATGACGGGCTCGATCACGCCCAACCGCTCCGCGTCGTGCTCGGCCAGGCACCGCCCGGCGCCCGGGTGCAGCCCGCCCTCGAGCTCTCGGGCGATCTCGCCGACGTGCTGAGCGAGCTCGGGCGGCGTGGGGTGATCCAGTTGCTGGTCGAGGGCGGGGCCACCGTGGCGCACGAATTCCACGCTGCCGGCCTGGTCGATCGCTACGTCCTCTACCTGGCGCCGGTGTTCTTCGGGGGCGACGACGCCCGCCCGCTCTTCGCCGGCCCCGGGGCTGGCACAATTGGTGATGTATGGAGAGGCAGGCTGGTGTCGGTCGAGCGACTGGGAGAGGATCTTCGCGTGGAGGTAGCCGTCTGATGGGGTTCTCGACCGTGCAGGACGCCATCGACTCCATCGGCCGCCTCGGCATGGCCGTCGTCGTGGACGACGAGGACCGCGAGAACGAGGGGGACCTCGTGATGGCGGCCGAGGCCGCGACGCCCGAGAACATCGCCTTCTTCCTGGCCCACACGTCGGGTGTGATCTGCGTCCCGCTGCTGCCCGAGCGGGCGGACCTCCTCGATCTGCCCCTGATGGTCACGGCCAACACCGAGGCGCAGCGGACGGCCTTCACGGTGAGCGTGGACTACCGGCACGGCACGACGACCGGGATCTCCGCCGCGGACCGGGCGGCCACGATCGCCGCGCTCGTCGACAGGGCCACGCGCCCGAATGACCTCAACCGGCCCGGCCACATCTTCCCGCTGCGCTACCGGACGGGCGGCGTGCTCAAGCGGGCGGGACACACCGAGGCAACCGTCGACCTGAGCCGCGCCGCTGGGCTGTCGCCCGCTGGCGTGCTCTGCGAGATCGTGACCGAGGACAAGTCCGAGATGGCGCGGCTGCCGGACCTGGAGCGCTTCGCCAAGAAGTACGACCTCCCGCTGATCTCCATCGCCGAGCTGATCCGCTACCGGCGACAGAACGAGAAGCTGGTGCGCCTCGTCTCCGAGGCGCGTATCCCGGCGAAGGACCGGGAGTTCAGGGCCTTCGTCTACGAGTCGGTGCTGGACAACGAGCAGCACCTGGCGCTCGTCATGGGCGACGTGGCCGGGAGCGAGGACGTCCTGGTGCGGGTGCACTCCGAATGCCTGACCGGCGACGTGTTCGGCTCTCTGCGCTGCGACTGCGGTCCCCAGCTACAGGCCGCGCTCGATTTGATCGAGCAGGAGGGGCGGGGTGTGCTGATCTACCTGCGCGGCCACGAGGGGCGGGGCATCGGCCTCGGCCACAAGATCCGGGCCTACCAGCTGCAGGAGGAGGGGCACGACACGGTCGACGCCAACCTGCAGCAGGGACTGCCGGTCGACAGCCGCGAGTACGGCATCGGGGCCCAGATGCTGGTGGACCTCGGTGTGACGACCATGCGCCTGATGACGAACAACCCGGTCAAGTACGGCGGTCTCGAGGGGTTCGGCCTCGACATCACCGAGCGGGTGCCGTTGCAGACCTCGGCGAACCCGGAGAACATCGCCTACCTGCGCACCAAGCGGGAGCGCATGGGCCACCTGCTGCACGGGCTCGACGACGTCCTGTGACGGCCCGTTCCGCCTGATGGCCGGCTCGGATCTCGCCGCCCTGCCCGAGGGCGCGCTCGGCGACGTGGCGTCCCGGGTCGGTGCCAGCCTGCGCGGTGAGCACAACGGCACGGGTCTGCGGTTCGGGATCGCGTGCGCCCTCTTCAACGGTGGCGTGACCCTGCGACTGCTCGATGGGGCGCTCGGCGCGCTGGAGGAGGCCGGCACCGACCGCACCGACATCACCGTGGCCTGGACGCCCGGTGCGTTCGAGGTGCCCCTCGTGGCGCGGGCCTTCGCCCAGGCGGGCAAGGTCGACGCCGTCCTGTGCTTCGGCGCCGTCATCCGGGGCGACACGGGGCACTACGACTTCGTGGCGGGGGAGTGCGCGTCGGGGATCCAGCAGGTGCAGCTGGGGACCGGCGTGCCGGTGGTCTTCGGAGTGCTGACGACCGACACACTCGCGCAGGCGCTCGAGCGCTCGGAACCCGACAAGACCAACAAGGGCCGCGAGGCGGCACTCACCGGGATCGAGATGGTGCGGCTCCTGCGGAGCGGACCCTTCTCGTAAGAGGTCTCGCCGGAGTGCCGCCGCCGGCGCCATTCATGGAGCATTCACACGACGGACACCGCCGCGACACCTCGGCTCCGTAGCGTGGTGCGGACCAGGTGACCAGCAGGCCGGAAGGAAAGGTCCGCATGGAGGAGACGGCGCGCACAGGGAACGGGGCGGATCCGCTCGATCACGCCCAGACGCCGGGGAAGCCGGCGTCCGACGCCGTGGACTCCGGCTCCGAGCACGAGCCGGAGGCGGCTCCGGTCGACCCCGCTCAGATCCGCTTCCGTCCCGGCGTCCGGCGTGAGGGCGCGTTCACCGTGCGCTACGCCACCATCCACGGCTATCGCCGCGCCTACGTGAAGGCCGGCAGCGGTCCGGCCATGCTCCTCGTCCACGGCATCGGTGACAGCTCGGACACCTGGCGCCCGGTGGTCGAACAGCTCGCCGAGCACCACACGGTCATTGCGCCGGACCTGCTCGGCCACGGGCGCTCGGAGAAGCCTCGGGCCGACTACACCATCGCCGGCTTCGCCAACGGGATGCGCGACCTCCTGACCGTCCTGGAGGTCGAGCGAGTCACCGTGGTGGGCCACTCGCTCGGCGGCGGGGTGGCGGCGCAGTTCGCCTACCAGTTCCCCGAGCGCTGCGAGCGCCTGGTGCTGGTGGGCAGCGGGGGGATCGGGCGCACCGTGAGCCCGCTGCTCCGCCTCGCTGCTGTTCCGGGCATCGAAGCCCTGATGCCGTTGCTCGGGCTCCCGCCCGTCAGAGTGGCGAGCCGCATCGGTGCCGGGCTCCTCCGCATGCTCGATACGCCGCTCGGTCGCGATGCGGAGGAGATCCTCGCCGTGTTCGACGCGCTGCCCAACACCGAGGCCCGGCGGGCCATCCTGCGCACCCTGCGCTCGGGCGTCGACTGGCAGGGCCAGGTGATCACGATGCTCGACCGGGCGTACCTGGCCGAGGGCGTGCCAACCCTGATCATCTGGGGCAGGCACGATGCCATCATCCCGCTCGGGCACGGGCGGCTCGCTCACGCCGCCATCCCCGGCAGCGTGCTCGAGATCTTCGACGAAGCGGGCCACTTCCCGCACCACACCGATCCGGCGCGGTTCGTGCAGCTGGTGCACGACTTCGTGGAGCGCACGACACCGTCTGAGTTCGACCGGGACGACTGGCGCCTCCGGCTCCGGCGCGGCCGGCGCACCACCGGGGTGGCGAACACGATCGACACGATGGGCGAGACGGACCCGGAGGATGTGGCGGACGCAAGGGTCGAGTTGACACTGGTGGAGCAGACGCTGGAACAGGCGCCCAGCGTCCAGTGATGCACGGACCCATCGGCGGACCTGTCGCGGACTCCGGGCGGGTCGCCGGCGCCGGCAGGGGAGCCTGGGCCTAGCTACTTCCCCCTGAAAAACCCGAAGTGACTCCGGGCCCTCTCTGGGTATCGCCGGCGTCTTGCTTTCCAGTGATTTTCGACTCCGGTCCTGGTGGTGCTGGGTTCGACTCGACCTACTCGGAGGTTGTCAGTGCCCCGATCTTCGCCAGGTTGTGGTTGAACACCCCGTAACCACACCAGGTGCGGACTCCTTCGATCCCGTCGAGCTGGGTCCGGTTCCAGCCGAAGTCCCGTTTGAGGCAGCTGATCCGGCCTTCGCTTCCTGTTCTCCACTTGACCAGACGCTGGAACTGCGCTCGGCTCTCGACGGCGCGCCGTGACGCGCTCGGTTTTCCTTTTGTCGGAAGGACGACCGTGCGCACCCCGATCGCGCCGAGCTGTTCTCGGACCGCGTTCTCGCCATACCCGCGATCAGCGGTGACCCCCGTGGGCATTCGCCCTGCACGCCGGGCGACGCGTTCGACCGCCGGGACGAGCATCGGCGCATCCGGCGGGTTGCCGACCTCGACGTTGTGGTCGAGCACCACACCGTCCTCGTTGTCGACGACCTGGGCCTTGTAGCCGAACTCGACGGGCTTGCCGAGTCGGCCCTTGCGAATGGGGCGGGCATCGGGGTCATGCAACGACACCAACCTGGTCGCCCCTTCAGGCACCTCACCACAGAGACGTCGCTCGGTCTGTTCGGCGATCTGTGCGACCCGATCGGCAGTGATCTCCAAGTCACCGGCGATCGAGCAGAGCCTTCTCGGGGCGGCGTCCCCCAGCCGCATCAGCGCCCGCCGGGCGTTCCCCGCCACTCTCCGGGCCTCATCGACAGCGACCCGAGCGATGCGGACCATCTCGGCGTTGATGGTCATGACCTCGTCTTTTGCCTCACCGCTGCGTCGTCGAAGGTTGGCACCGATGGACCGGGCCCGGGCCCGCATCATCCGAGTGCGGTCCCGCGAACTGGTCCTCGAGGCCAGTCCGGCACCCTTGAGCTTCTCGATGCCTTTGGCCAGCTTGGCGACGCCCTTGGCCATGAGGCCCGAGTCCGTCGGGTACGCGACGTTGGCGGGGACCACCGTGGTGTCGGCGCGGACCTTGTTGGTCTTCAAGACCTTGGCGTCCCGGGCCTTGGCCAGCAGCGCCTCGTTGAGGCCTTCGACCGCGGATGACCCACACCGGGTGGTGATCTTCATCAAGGTGGTCGGGTGCGGCACCGCCGTGCCCAACGGGATCCGACAGAAGCGCTGCCACGAGATCGAATCGGCCACCTCCCGGCACAATGGCTCGAAGCCGAGGCGATAGCGGTATTTCAAGAACATCAGACGTAAGTACGTCTCGATCGGAACCGACGGGCGCCCGAGGGCCGCGTGGAAGTGGGCCCGGAACGGCTCGAAGAAGGCCGGATCGTCGAGCAGGCGGTCGACCGCCTCGAGCTCGGCGGGCATTCCGAGACACATCTCGGGGAGGATTGCTTCCCACAACGTGGGCTGCGCGTTTACAGTTCTCAACACGATGGCCTCGGTCCGTACTAGTCCTACGGTTCGGGGCCATCCTTATCGATCGGGACTCAAATCGCGAGCATCTACGGGGACTTTTTCAGGGGGAAGTAGCTAGTGCCGCATCAAGCAACGTTTGCGCGCTTGGTCGAGCGACGGGGACTGAAGTTGCCCATCACTATGGCGATGCGGACGTTGGGCCCCTAGAGGCTGCGTCGGTAGCGGCCGAATTCGAGAAAGGTGGTGCGGTCCTTCTTGTCCTTCACGTGGCCGTAGATCTTGTCCCGGCCCAAGTCGTAGGTGGCCATGACGTGACGCACGCCTTTGGTGCGGGCGTAGGTGGCGCAGCGGTGGCGCCGAAGTCCATCAATATAGAATCGCAGAG
>JBEKVF010000021.1:0-13647 GCA_049514295.1 Acidimicrobiales bacterium | reverse complement strand
ACCGGCGACGAGGACGGCGGTGAGGATGCCGACGATGGAGAAGCGGGACCACAGCGCGGTGAGCCCGCAGCCGAGCAGCATGAAGAGCGCCAGCAGCACGAGCGGGGTGGCCCGGTCGGTCGAGCGCAGCGCCAGGCCCGCCGTCGTGTTGGTCATGAAGGACTTGAGCTCGCCGCCGATCAGCGTGGGGTTGGAGAACGGGAAGGGCCCCACGGACAGCACCAGGCCCACGAAGAGGAGCAGGAGGAAGAAGGCGCGCTCGCGCCAGCGCACGAACGCCGCCGCCACCAGGGCGACCACGGGCACCGCGTAGGAGGTCGCCAGGAGGGCGATGTCCTGCGTGTAGCGGATGGCCGCATTGGTCCACGGGCCCGTGTGGTCGGTCCCGTAGAAGTACCAGTAGCCGAGGCCGCGGATGATGTCCGCCGGATTGGAGGTGGCCGACGTCGAGGGGACCGTCTCGGTGTACTTGAGGACGTTGACGCCGTAGGCCGCCTCCACCTCGAGACCCGCCATCCACCAGAGGCAGGTTCCCAGCGTGAGGATGCCGATGCGAAGCGCCGTCCCCAACGCGTGCCGCCAGGTCGACTCCCGCAGGACCACCACCGCGTAGAGGAGCCACAGGACCGGTGCGAGGCCGACGTAAATGATGGAGCTGGCGTTGATGCCGCTCACCACCGCGACGACCACCGCGAACAGAGCGGGCTCGCGCCATCCGCCGCGACGCAGGGCAACGATGGTCAGGCCGAGCATGAAGGGCAGCCCGGCCCAGGGCAGCAGGATCACCGAGATGCGGCCGGCGTACTGGAGGAAGTACGGCGAGAGCATGTAGGCGAGAGCGGCCGCCGTCGGCCCGGGGCCGCGCAGCCCGAGGATGCGGCAGAGGTAGAGGACGCCGAGCCCGGCAGCGAAGAGGATCGACCCGAGCCACAGGCGCTGGGCCACCCAAGCCGGCACGCCGAGCAGGTGGAAGACCGCGAAGAACGGGCCCATCGGCAGCAGGTAGCCGATGTACTCGTGGGTCACGGTCCCGAGGCCGACCGTCGGGTTCCACATGAACGCGACCTGGCTGAGGAAGCGGGTCGGATCGAGATAGAGGTACGTCTTGGTGTCCGGGGTGACCACCCCGGGCCGCACCGCGAGCAGGGGGGCGTAGGCGAGGCCGGCCAGCACGCAGGCTCCACCGATCCACCACCACCGGCCGCCTCTCATCACCGCCGGCCGTTTGGCGGCGTGCCGCCCCCGGGGGGCGGTGTCGGTGGTTGACGTGGTCATGAAGTGGGGCTGAGAGGTCGCCGGGTAGTGTAAGCAGGCAGCGCCACCTCGGCGTGTCACTCGATTGGAGCGCCCGTGGCCACCAGCACCAAGAGGCGCTTGACGGGCGAGCGTCCCCAACAGGGCGTGACCCCCGATTCCCTGCTCGCGCTGCATGAAGCCGGGTATCGCGCCATCCTCGACCGTATCGGGGATGGGCGCATCCTCGACGTCGGTTGTGGTCAGGGGTTCGAGTCGGCCAGGTTCCTGGGCGCCGGGCGGGAGGTCGTGGGAGTCGACTACTCCTCCGAGGCCGTGGCGACCGCGGCATCCCGCTACGGGCCCCAGGGTCTGCGGGTGGCCCAGATGAACGCGCTCGGGCTGGCGTTCGGGCCGGCCAGCTTTGACGGAGCGTGCTCGTCCCATCTGATCGAGCACTTCACCGACCCCGAGCCTCACGTCGCCGAGCTGGCCCGCGTCCTCAAGGACGACGGCCTCGCCTGCGTGCTCACCCCCAACAAGCCGGCGGACTTCGAGAACCCGTTCCACCTCCACCTCTTCGACCGTGAGGAGCTGCGGGCGATGCTCGAGCGCCACTTCGGCGACGTGTGGCTGGGCGGCGTCGACGCGGCGCCCCACGTGAAGGCGGACCTAGAGGCCCGCCGGGTCAAGGCGGCCAAGCTGCTCAAGCTCGACGCGCTCGACCTGCGACACCGGATGCCCCACGAGTGGTACGTGTGGGCGTACACGAGGCTGCTTCCGCTGGCCTACAAGCTGGTGGCCCGGGAGGACACCGGAGGCGCGACCGGCATCACCGCCGACGACTGGTTCGTCACCGACGAGCCCGACGACACGACCCTCGTGCTGTTCGCGATCGCCCGTGCGCCGCGTCGGGAGGGTGCTGCTTGATGCTCGCCGTCGGCCTGACGGGCGGCATCGGCTCGGGCAAGTCGGCGGTGGCCGACCTCCTGGTCGAACGGGGAGCGGTGCTCATCGACGCCGATCAGGTGGCCCGCGAAGTGGTCGCACCCGGGGGACCCGCCTACCAGCCGCTCATCGACCGCTTCGGGCCGGGGATCGTGGCGCCGGACGGCACGATCGACCGCCAGGCGCTGGCGGCGGTCGCCTTCGTCGACGACGAGTCCCGGCTGGCGCTCAACGCGATCACGCACCCCGCCATCGGCATCGCCATGATCGAGGCACGTGACGCCCTAGCCGACACCGACGACATCGTGATCCTGGCCATCCCGCTCCTGACGGCCGCCCACCGGGACACCGTCCGGTTGCACAAGGTCGTGGTGGTGGACTGCCCCACCGACATCGCGCTCGAGCGACTGCTGTCCCAGCGCGGCTTCGACCGGGCGGACGCCGAGGCGCGGATCCGGGCCCAGATCCCGCGGGAGGAGCGGATCAAGGAGGCCGACTACGTGCTGGACAACTCGGGTGACAGGGCCGCCCTCGGGGCGGAGGTGGCCGAGCTGTGGGCCTGGCTGGTGGCCGCGGCGGCCGAGCAGCGGGCGCTCGCCTGACCTGTCACACCCCCCGGGTAGCCTCCGAGGGTCATGCCCGAATTCGAGGTCGTCTCCCCGTTCAAGCCCTCGGGTGATCAGCCGGCGGCCATTGTCGGACTGGCCAAGGGCGTCCGGCGGGGCGACCGCTACCAGACCCTGCAGGGGATCACCGGGTCGGGGAAGACGGCGACGATCGCCTGGATGATCGAGCAGGTCCAGCGGCCGACGCTGATCATCGAGCCGAACAAGTCGCTGGCGGCCCAGCTGTCCTCGGAGCTGCGGGAGCTCTTCCCGAAGAACCGGGTCGAGTTCTTCGTCTCCTATTACGACTACTACCAGCCGGAGGCGTACCTCCCGACGACCGACACCTACATCGAGAAGGACTCGTCGATCAACGACGAGATCGACCGCCTGCGGCATGCCACCACGTCCTCCCTCCTCATGCGGCGCGATGTGATCGTGGTGGCCTCGGTCTCCTGCATCTACGGTCTGGGCTCGCCCGACGAGTACCGCGATCGGATCCTCGGGCTGGCGGTGGGGGAGCAGCGCGACCAGCGGGACATCCTGCGCCGCCTGGTCGACCTGCAGTACGCGCGGAACGACGTGAACCTCGTGCGCGGCACCTTCCGGGCCCGGGGCGACACCGTCGAGATCCATCCGGCCTACGAGGAGCAGGCGCTGCGGGTGGAGATGTTCGGGGACACCGTGGAGCGGATCGTCCCCTTCGACGTCCTCACCGGCGAGATGGGGGAGGAGATGGATGACGTGGCGGTCTATGCGGCCACCCACTACGTCACGGGCGACGAGATCATCCAGCGGGCCGTCGGCACCATCGAGGTGGAGCTGCGGGAGCGGCTCGGGGAGTTCGAGCGCGACGGGAAGCTGCTCGAGGCGCAGCGCCTCCGGGTCCGCACGGAGCACGACCTCGAGATGCTGGCCGAGACGGGCGTCTGCTCCGGGGTGGAGAACTACAGCCGCCACCTCGACGGCCGGGCGCCGGGGGAGACGCCCTACACGCTGCTCGACTTCTTCCCCAAGGACTACCTGTGCGTGATCGACGAGAGCCACGTGGCCGTCCCCCAGCTGCACGGGCAGTACGCCGGCGACCGTTCCCGCAAGGACGTGCTCGTGGAGCACGGTTTCCGCCTGCCCTCGGCGAAGGACAACCGGCCCCTGCGGTTCGACGAGTTCGTCGAGCGGGTGCCCCAGTGCGTGTTCGTGTCGGCCACACCCGGCCCCTTCGAGCTCGAGCACTCGGACCAGGTGGTCGAACAGGTCATCCGCCCCACCGGGTTGGTCGATCCCGAGGTGACGATCATGCCGACCAAGGGGCAGGTCGACGATCTGATCGCCCGCATCCGGCGCACCGTCGGCGCCGGCGGGCGGGTCCTGGTGACCACCCTGACCAAGAAGATGGCCGAGGACCTGACCGACTACCTGGCCGATGCCGGGGTGCGGGTGCAGTACCTGCACTCCGACATCGACACCATCACCCGCATCGAGATCCTCCGCGAGCTGCGGCTGGGCTCCATCGACGTCCTCGTCGGCATCAACCTGCTGCGCGAGGGGCTCGACCTGCCCGAGGTGGCGCTCGTCGCCATCCTCGACGCCGACAAGGAGGGCTTCCTACGCTCGGCGTCCTCGTTGATCCAGACCATGGGCCGGGCGGCGCGCAACGTGGACGGCATGGTCGTGCTCTACGCCGACACCGTGACCGACTCCATGCGCGAGGCCGTCTCGGTGACCCAGCGGCGGCGCGAGGTACAGACGGCGTACAACCTGGAGCACGGGATCGACCCCCAGACGATCCGCAAGTCGGTCACCGACATCCTCGAACGGCTGCGCGGGTCCAGTGGCGGAGTGGCGAAGGCCGGCCGCAGCAGGGCCGAGGTGCGCAAGAACGCCGCCGTGCGGGGCAACCGCCGAACGCCGCTCCTGGCCGACGGTGACGCCTCGACGCCGGCGGAGGCCATGGAGCTGATCGGGCAGCTCGAGGCCGAGATGAAGACGGCGGCGGCCGATCTCCGCTACGAGGAGGCGGCGCTGCTGCGGGACGAGATCGCCGGCCTGCGCGCGTCCATCCCCGGCTGAGCGCTCAGCCCTTAATGGCCCCGCCGAGGGCGAAGCCGCTCCCGACCCAGCGCGTCACCCCGAGGTAGAGGAGCACGGGCGGGAGCGAGTACAGCAGGGCGAATGCGGCCACCTGCCCGTAGTTGACGCCGTACTGACTGAAGTAGCCGTAGATGGTGACCGACGCCGGTTCGTTGCTGCCCGACAGCAGGATCAGCGGCACGAAGAAATTCCCCCATGCGTTCACGAACGTGTAGACGGCGATGACGCACAGGCCCGGGATGATCAGGGGCATGACGACCCGGCGCAGTGAGCCGAAGCGCGAGTTCCCGTCGATCCAGGCCGCCTCCTCGAGCTCCTTGGGTACGGCGTCGATGAAGGAGCACCCGACCCAGGTGGCGAACGGCAGCGAGGTCGCCGTCAGGAACCACACGGCCCAGAACTTGGAGTTGATGAGGTTGGCCGACACGTAGAAGTCGTAGGTCGGGATCATGAGGGCGATGATGGGCAGCGATGCCATGAACGCCAGCGCGTACACGAACCAGATCTGAGCGCGTGACTTGTAGCGCGACAGCGGGTACGCGGCGACGATGCCGATGACCGTGGTGAGCACGGTCGTCCCGATGGCCAGGTACATGGAGTTCCCCAGGGCCGACAGGAAGCTGCCGTGCAGCACCGTCTGGAAGTTCTTCAGCGTGAGTGGACCGCCGCCGCCGATGGTGAGGCTGCCGTGCGTCTTGAACGCGGTGGCGACCAGCCACACGAACGGTACGAGGAAGATCAGGCCGACGGCCGACATCGAGATGGACGGGCCGAGCGTGCCGACGCGGTCGGAGCGGGGAGCCACGGCCGCCTACCGCATGTCCGCCAGCGAGCCCTGGCGCCGCAGGAGCCGGATGTAGATCGCGGCCAGCACCGCCCCCATCAGGAGGAGGACGACGGCGATGGCGGTGCCGTAGGCGAGCTGATAGTTGGAGAAGGCCTGCCGGTACATGAAGACCGAGAGGACGTTGGACGCGTTCCCGGGCCCTCCACCGGTCATGGCGTAGATCAGCGAGAAGTCGTTCAACGTGCCGAGGGTGATGATCACCAGGTCCACGACGATGGCGGACGACACGAGCGGGATGGTCAGACGGGTGAGGCGGCGCCAGCTGCTGGCACCGTCCACCTCGGAGGCGTCGATCAGGTCGTTGGGGATGCCGTCGAGCGCGGCCGAGAAGAGCAGGAACGAGAAGGCGGCACCCCGCCAGGCGTTGGCGAGGCTCACGGCGAGCATGGGGTTGCTGATCAACCAGGTCTGGTAGTTCAGGCCGAACAGGTGGTACCCCTGCTGCATCACGCCGCCGTCGCTCAAGAGGACGTACCACATGTAGGACGTCACGATCTCGGGGATCAGCCAGGCCACGATCACGACGGCACCCACCACGGCGCGCACGCCGTAGGCGGAGCGGGAGAGGAAGTAGGCGAGGAGGAACCCCAGGGCGGCCTGGCCGATGTAGCCCGACACGATGAGGTAGTACAGGCTCTTGCCGACAGAGTCGAGCAGACCGCTCCCGTAGGAGAACAGCTCCCGGTAGTTGGCCAGCCCGACGAACTGGTAGTGGGTCGCCGTGGGCCCGGTGACGGTCATGTTGGTGAAGGACAGGACGAAGGTCCAGATGGCCGGCCAGCCCATGAACACCAGGACCACGATGAGCATGGGGGCGACCATGGTCAGCCCGGTCAGCCTTCTGCGGGCGCGTGTCTCGACCGTGACGTTGCCGGCATGGTCCAGAACCGGGGCCGGAGCGCCGGCCGCCGGCCGGGGGGCCGCGGGCTCGGCGACCGTGCTCATTGCTTCATGTGCACGACGTTCCCGGACCCGACGATCTGCGTCACCTGGCTCGCGTAGGTGGCGGCCGCCTGGCTCGGGGTGATGGAGCGCGTCGAGATCTCACCGGTGAGCTGCTGAATCACGTTGGAGACCAGCACGTAGTCGGGGAGGTTGGGACGGAACGTCGTGTAGGTGAGCTGGGCCGAGGCGAACCGGGAGACCGGGTTCACCTTGACCGAGGCCTGCCAGGCCGGCTGTGCGATGACGTCGACCCGCGGCGGCAGGTTGCCCGAGGCGGGGTCGAACGAGGCCAGGATGGGCGCCGACGAGGCGGCTTCGATGAATGCCTGCGACAGGCTGGGGTGCGAGGCCAGGCTCGGCACGGAGAGCGCCCACCCTCCCGACTGGTTCGTGTACCCGGGGGCGGCACCGGTCTGCGTCGGGATGGCCGCCTCCCCGTAGGCGCTGAAGAACCCCGGCCACGGCGCCAGTCCACCCGGGACGAAGGCGGTGGGGACCCAGCTGCCGTCGAAGACGATGCCGACCTGCTGGTGGGGGATCAGCTGGAGGTCGACCGTGGCATCCGCCAGCGGGTTCGACCACATGGACTCGGGCTCCTCGACCGGCTGCATCTGCGACAGCAGTTTCCAGGTTGCGTCGAATCCCGGGCCCGAGATCTCCCACTTGTGCGTCGTGTAGTCGTACAGGCGGTCCTTGGTCCCGTTGAGGAACACCTCGAAGCCGCGGAACGACGATGCCTCGCCGACGGCCTGGCCCGTGTAGATCCAGAGCGGGACGACACCGGAATCGTGCCGCGCGATGGCCCGGGCCGCCGAGAGCACGTCGGCCCAGCTGCGCGGCTGCCACGTGGCAGGCAGGCCGGCCTGCTTGAACAGCTTGTGGCTGTAGTACACGAGCTGCACGTCGGTGCTGTTCATCGCCCCGTACACCTTGCCGTTGTACGAGACGCTGCTCTGCATGGCGGGGTAGTAGGACTTCCAGCCGGACCAGGTCTGCAGCTGCGGCAGGGGGCGGAGGAACCCTGCGCTGGCATCGGATCCGATCAGGAACGAGTCTTCGAAGACGACGTCGGGTGCCGTCCGCGCGCTGCGCTCGGTCAGGTCGAGCTTCGAGTAGTACTCGGACTCGGAGCTCGTGGTGATCTCGTCGCCCACGACCTTGACGTTGGGGTACGTCTTCTGCAGCTCCTTCGCCGACGCGCTGATCCAGGCCGGCATGATGTTGGTCCCGGCCGGGTTGAAACCGCTCCAGTAGGCGACGGTCAGCGTCACCGACGGGCTGGCGCCGGCATCGGCGCTCCCGACGATCAGCGAGCCCAGTCCGATGCCGGCCACCGCGAAGAGGGTGACGATGGACAATCCCCTCCGTCTCCGCCGCAGGGGATTGGCCACGAATTCATTGTCCAGACGCGGCGCTGGAGGCGACAGGGGATTAGGTCCCTAATGAAACCGGCGTGGGAGGTTCAGGAGAGGCGCCGCTCGGTCACGGGGTCGAAGAGGTGCAGGGGCCCGCAGACCGAGAGTGCGATGTGGTCGCCGACGTCGAGGGCCACGTGCTCGGCACCCTGGACGCTGATCAGGTGCCCGTCCGCCAGCCTGCAGGTGACGTGCTGGAGGCGACCCATCGACTCGATGAGGCTGACCGTGGCGGCCTGGTCACCGTCGTGGTCGACGCTGAGGTCCTCCGGCCGCACGCCGAGGAGGACGGACTCGAGCGACAGTTGCCGGACGAGGGCGGCCTCGACCGCGGGCAGCACCACGCGCCCGGCCACGGTCGCAACGGAGAGCTCTCCTTCGGATTCGCTCACGGCCCCGGCGAGGATGTTCATCGGCGGGCTCCCGACGAAGCTGGCCACGAAGGCGTTGGACGGTGCGTCGCGCACCGTCTCCGGCGTGTCCAGCTGCTGCAGCACGCCGTCCTTGAGGACGGCGATCCGCTGGCCCATCGTCATGGCCTCGATCTGGTCGTGGGTGACGTAGAGGATGGTGATGCCGAGTTGCCGGTGCAGCTCGACGAGCTCGGCCCGCATCTCGACGCGCAATTGCGCGTCGAGGTTGGACAGGGGCTCGTCCATGAGGAAGACCTTGGGGCGGCGGACGAGTGCTCGGGCCAGCGCGACGCGCTGGCGCTGGCCTCCCGAGAGCTCCGCCGGCTTGCGCCCGAGGAACGCCGTGAGCCGGAGGCTCTCGGCCACCCGGGGGACGATGTCCTTGATGTCGTCACGGGGCACCCCGCGCGAGCGGAGCGGGAACTCGATGTTCTTGCGGACGCTCAGGTGGGGGTAGAGGGCATAGCTCTGGAAGACCATGGCCACGTCCCGGTCCTTGGTGACGACCCGGTTCATGGCCGCGCCACCGATCCGGATGGTGCCGGCCGAGGGTGCCTCGAGCCCGGCGATGAGGCGCAGCACGGTCGACTTGCCGCAGCCCGAGGGGCCGAGCAGGACGAGGAACTCGCCCGGCCGGGCGTCGAGGGTGACCTCGCGCAGGGCGGTGACATCCCCGAACGCCTTGGACACGCCCTCGAGCTCGACGGAGGAGGCCTCGATACGGGGCACGGCGAGGATCGGCGCGTCGACCACGTCGGCCTCCTGCAGCGCCTGGTCCGGTCCCACGCTGAGAAATCGTTACAGCGGGCGGCCCTCCGGTATAGGGCCGAACGTCCCTGGCCTGGGCGTCAGCCCTCCCTCGGCCAGTAGCGCTCCTCCAGGGCCGAGCACAGGGCGTGGTACAGCGGCTGATGCAGCTCCTGCACGTCCGCCACGTCGGTGGCGGGAACCGGGACCCACACGTCGGCCAGGCCGCCGAGGCGTTCGCCGGCCGCACCGGTCAGAGCCAGGACCCGCATGCCCGATGCCCGCGCCGTCAGGGCGGCCAGCACGACGTTGCGCGACGTCCCGGAGGTGGAGAGGGCCCAGAAGAGGTCGCCGGGGCGGCCATAGCCGTGCAGCTGTTGGGCCATCCCCATGTCGCCCGCGGTGTCGTTGGCGATGGCCGAGAGGAGGCCGGACTGGCTGGTCAGGCAGACGGCGCGGAGCGCGCCCTCGAGGCGGTCGGCCAGGTAATCGGCCTCTCCGGCCATGGAGTCGGGCGTGTGGTCCCGCAACGAGGTCCGCTCGTGGTCGCCGAGGGGGCGACGGTGCTCCATGCCCTTCATGAGCTCGCCCACGATGTGCTCCGCGTCGGCCGCGCTGCCTCCGTTGCCCCCGACGTAGATCGTCCCACCCTCCTCGATGGTGCGGGTCAGGAGCGTGAGTGCCCCCTCCACCTGGGGCAGGACGCTGATGAGCTCCGGATGGCGCGCCAGGAGCGCGGACAGGCCCGATGGCGCGGCCCGCCGTACCCCGAGCTCGGGGATGTCGACGGTCCGCGACCCGGCGGGATCCCCGTCCGGGAGGAAGATCGTCCGGACCTCGTGGGGACGGAGCTCGCCCTCCCAGGCCGAGAGGGGTCGCCCACCCCCGGCCCCGACGGACAGGCGGACGCGCTCCCGCCGGCCGGCGACCTCCCACAGGCGGGCGACCGTGCCGCCCCCGTCCTCGGCGCGCTTGAGGACGGGCATGATCACCCCCTCGGCCTCGATCTCCGCTGCCGACCCCTCCGGCCCGAGCCGTCCCCGGTGCCAGGTGTCGAGTACCACCGGGAGTTCCACCCGGTGCTCCGCGGCCAGCCGGGGCAGCTGCGCCGCCTGTGCCGTGCCGAGGTGGGGGATGAGCCGGTAGCGCGCCTCGTGGCGCCCCTGGTCCGTGATCGGGTACCCGGCGGGGTCGTCGGTGCCCCAGCCCAGTCCGTGGTCGGCCACCCGGGGGCTGCGCAGGACGGTGAGGCGGAGCGTGGGCCCCAGCGCGTCGTAGCCGCCGGCGCCCTCGGCGGTGCAGGCGAGGCCCCAGCCGGCCCCGGGGTCGGAGAGGTCGACCCAGTGGACCATGGGTTCCTCGTGGCCCGAGCAGGGGCGCTCCACGGATCCGTAGGCGGCGCCGGCCGTGCTGGTGGGCTCGCCCAGCGCCACGGGGACGACGAGCTTCAGGACGCGGTGGGCCTCGTGCCAGTCGACGTCGAGCCGCACCTCGGCGAGGCACCTGCCCTCGTAGAGGGAGACGTCCTGGGTCACCGTAGTCCTACCCCCGCCGAAGGACCACACGCTGCGCACGGTGGCGCGCACCGGGCCCGCCTCGACGATCCCGACCGAGACCAGCCGCCCGGGCTCCTCGTCTCCCGCGTAGCGGTCGAGGCCGTGGGACCAGGTGTCGCTGTCGTCGGCGACGACGATCGGCCGCACCCCGCCGTGCAGCAGCTCCGTCCCCACGGGCAGCGCCCCTCCCGTCGTGACGGCGCCCGCCAGCTCGCCGGTGGTCGTGTCGACGCTCACCTGGAGGAGGCCGTTGCTGAGCACCCCGTCGTCACCCGCGCGCGCCGGCTCGATACCGGTCTCGGGCGTGCCGGCGTCCCGGTCGGCGCCGTGGAGCCAGTAGCGGCGGTAGCCCAGGGCGGGGGCGGTGACCTGGAGGAGGCTCCGGGTCGGGCTGTAGGTGACCTCTCCCGACGGGACCTGCTGCACGTGGACGCGCCGTCCCTCCGCGTCGGTCGCCACCGCAATGGGGTGGGGGATCGATACGGCGCTGGTCACGGGCCACGAGTGGGGGTTGAACGCGAGCAGCGGCACCGGGAGCCCACCGATCGCGCTCTCAATGCCCTCGGCCGACTCGGCGCCGTCGATCCAGGTGTCGACGTGCTCCGCCACGCGGTGCAGTGCCCGCACCGCCACCTGGTCCGCCCGGGACGCGCCCGACACCAGGAGCGCCTGCACGGCCTCGGTGGCGCGGTCGGTGCAGGTCCCGCCGAGCGCGTCGTGGAACTGCGCGAAGAGCACCCCCTGCCAGGCGTCGGACAGCTCGCGACGGACATCGGGCGCGTCCCCGGTGAGCAGGCGGCACATCTCGTTGAAGACCTCCGCCGCGACCAGTGCGTCCTCGGTCCGTCCGTTGGCGAGCTTGAGGTCGGCCCGGGCCGAGTAGCAGCCGACGGCGTGCCACTGGAGCTCCCCGTCCACCACCGGGAGCGTGCCGCTCGCCGCGCCGTCGAGCACATCGAAATAGGCGGCCGGGTCGCCGAAGTCGACCGCACCGCCGCGCTCGGCCGACAGGGCGTGGACGGTCCGCATGGCGATCCGGGTGGGCCCGCCGCCGTGGTCCCCCACCCCGAAGAAGGCCATGAGGGGGATGCCGAGCTCGGCACTCTGCGCCAGGAGCTCGTCGGCCCGTCGCCGGATCAGCTCGTCCTCGGGCCCGCCCCGGGTGGAGTAGTCGTAGGGGATCCGGTACGCCGGCAGCTCGGTGCCGTCGGTACCGCGCCAGCGGAACGCGGGGGAGGTGATCTCCTTCTCGTCGGGACCGGGGCGCATGAAGACGTAGGCGCCGATGCCCGACGCCGCCAGGAGCTGGGGGAGGGTGCCCGAATGGCCGAAGGAGTCGACGTTGTACCCGACGGTGGCCGTGACGCCAAGGTGCTCCGCCAGGAAGCGCTGACCGTAGAGGAATTGCCGGCACACCGACTCGCCGGCCGGCAGGTTGCAGTCGGGCTCGACCCACTGCCCGCCTGTGACCACCCAGCGCCCGGCCCGGACGTGCCGGCGGATGCGGGCGAACAGCTCGGGGGAGGTGTCCATGGCCCAGCGGTAGTAGCTCGCCGAGCTGGCCGTGAAGCGCAGGTCGGGGTCCTCGTCGAGGCGCTCGGCGGCCGCCCGGAACGTCTGGAGCACCTCGTGCATGCCCTCGTCCCAGTCCCAGATCCACATCGGATCGATGTGGGCGTTGCCGATCATGAAGAGGAGGGGGGTGGCGCGATCGGCCGGCACGACACTGCAGTGTAGGGACGGACCCCGCACGGGGGTCGCCGACCGTCGCCGGGCTAGCGTGCGGGCCATGCCCACCAGCGCGCAGCTCCGGGAGGCCATGGAGCGTTACGCCGCCACCGTCAGCTCCATGGACGCCGACGCCTACGCCGCCCTCTTCACCGCCGACGCGGTGCAGGTGGACCCCTATCCGACGCCGCCCAATGTCGGGCGGGACGCCATCCGCGCCTTCATCCAGAGGTCCTTCGACGGCTGCGAGACGATGAGGTTCGAGGTCACCGAGGTCCACCCCGTGGCGGACAAGGCGGCCATCACGTTCCACATCACGTTGACCCTGGCGGGAGGCTCGACCATGCACATCCGTGGCGTCGAGATCTTCACCGTGACCGACGACGGCCTGATCTCCGCGGTGGAGGCCTACTGGGGCGACGAGGACGTGATCTTCGAATAGTGCCGGACCCCCGGTCGGTCCGGCGCCCGCCGCCCGGACCAGGACCCACGGAGCGGCCGGCCGGGGGTGATACAGCGCGCCGGTATCCTCACCGGATGGCCGACCGTCTGGTCGTTCGCGGGGCCCGCGAACACAATCTGCGCGATGTCTCCCTCGACCTGCCCCGGGACAGGCTGATCGTCTTCACCGGGCTGTCGGGGTCGGGGAAGTCCTCGCTGGCCTTCGACACCATCTACGCCGAGGGCCAGCGCCGTTACGTGGAGTCGCTCTCGGCCTACGCCCGGCAGTTCCTGGGCCAGATGGACAAGCCCGACGTCGACTTCATCGAAGGGCTCTCCCCGGCCATCTCCATCGACCAGAAGTCGGCCTCGCGCAACCCGCGCTCGACCGTCGGCACCATCACCGAGGTCTACGACTACCTCCGCCTCCTCTACGCCCGCATCGGCCGGCCCCACTGCCCGAGCTGCGGCCGGCCGGTGGCCCGCCAGACCCCCCAGCAGATCGTCGACCGCGTGCTCGAGCTGCCCGAGGGCACCCGGTTCCAGGTGATGGCCCCGGTCATCCGGGGGCGCAAGGGCGAGTACAGCTCGCGGCTCGACGACCTGGCCAAGCAGGGCTTCGCACGCGTCCGGGTCGACGGCGTCCCCCTCGAGCTGGCCGACCGCTCCGAGGTCACC
>JBEKVF010000020.1:0-13898 GCA_049514295.1 Acidimicrobiales bacterium | reverse complement strand
ACCCAGCCCTCTCGGTCATCCTCGGCTGGACCCCAGAGGAGCTCATCGGCCGGCGCACGCTCGAAATCGTCCACCCCGACGACCGCGAGCTGGGCATCGCGACGTGGATGGAGATGCTGGACTCGGAAGAACCGAATCCCCCGGTCAGCCTGCGGCACCGGCACCGTGACGGCTCGTGGGTCTGGCTCGAGGTCACCAACCAGAGGCGCCGCGGCCAAGGGGACGAGGGCGACATCCTGACTCAGATGTTGGACGTCTCCGAGGAGATGGCCACCATCGACGCACTGCACGCCCGGGAGCAGCTCCTGGGCCAGCTGACGGAGACCGTCCCGGTGGGTCTCTTCCATGCGGACCTCGCCGGCAACCTTCTGTTCGCTAACCGTCGGCTCTCCGAGATGATGGGATCGGCACTCGGGCCGAAATTGGTCGATCAGCTTGCACGGGTCGAACCGGAAGACCGCGCGGAACTAGAGACCGCGCTCGGCGCCGCCGCGGACGGCGCCGACTTCGACACCGTCGTTCGCATCCCCGAAGAGGGCCGGACCCGCCACTGCTCAGTCAGCGTTCGGCCCCTTCGTGACGACTACGGCACGGTCACGGGGTTGACCGGTTGCGTCGAGGACGTCACGGCCAGCGTCCAGAGCCGCAGCGATCTCGAGGTGAAGGCCATCAGCGACCCGCTGACCGGATGCCTGAACCGCGCCGGGACGCTGGCGGTGCTGCAGGACACGCTGGATCGCGCGCCAGCCACCTTGACCGACCCCGTCGGAACGGCTGCCATCTTCGTCGACCTCGACCGCTTCAAGCCGGTGAACGACGAGTTCGGTCACGCCACCGGCGACGAGGTGCTCCTCCGTGTAGCGGAACGGATCCGCACGTCCGTGCGCTCGGGCGACGTCGTCGGGCGCCTCGGCGGGGATGAATTCCTCGTGGTCTGCCCGCAAGTGTCCGACCCCGAGACCGCCTTGGCGATCGCGCGCTCGTTGACGGCTCGTGCCTTCGGATCACCGATCGATCTGGGCACCACCATCATGGAGGTTCGGGCCAGTCTCGGGGTCGCGTGGTCCGACGATCGGGGTGCCCATGCCACGGCGTTGGTCGCCCAGGCCGACGCCGCCATGTACCGGTCAAAACGCGATGGACGATCCGAACCGGTGATGTTCGTCGACCCTGCGGTGTGAGGCACGGTCGATCCGACAGGTCCGGCTCCCGTTGCCGCCGGCTCCCGCCGCGCCCCTCACAGGCCGGTGCAGCGGAGTCAATCAGTGAAGCCGATGGAGGCGTGGCTCGCGTCACAGAACGGCTTGTTCTTCGAGGCGCCACAGCGGCAGAGCGTGACGCGGTTGCGCACTTCGTAGGGCTCGCCGTCCGCGGCGACGACGGGGATCCCGCCTCTCACCCAGAGCGGTCCCGCCACACCTTCTGCCGGGTCTTCGACGATGCCGATCGACGGCTCGAACTTGGGCTCCAACGGAGCCTTCGTCTCACGATCCCAGACCACCAGGCGTCCGGACGGGCAGAGCGCGGCTTCTTGTGCAGTCAGGGCGGCCGCGTCCGGACCGGGCTGCTCGACCAGGTTCCATATCTGGCCGGCGACGTCGCAGAACCGGGCAAAGGCGCAGAAGGGTTGGGCATCAGTGAGGATCAGGGTCTGGCCCTCCTGCACGTCGGCCTGCCGAACGTACGGCTCGCGACTCGCAGTCTCGGCCCCTTGGAAACCGACCCGCGCGTGCGATCCGTCACAGAAGGGCTTGTTCGAGGACTGGCCGCAGCGACAGAGCGCGCAGGTGTCCTTCGTCTCATAGGACTGACCCTGGCGCCAGCCGATGGAGTTACCCTCGGCGTCGGCGACGATCGTCTGCCGGGCGATCGGCACCGCACCGGAGACCAGATATGGCCCGTTCTCGGTCACCCTGATCTGCATCGTCTCATCGGGTTCCATGGGCGCCTCCCGGAGCAGACAGCGTCCGCTCTCTCGTGGGATACCGGAGTCCCTCCATTCCTATCCCTTCCGGGCGACGCTGCCAACGGCCGAATCGTTGAACGGGCGTTTGGCCTGCGAGTTGGGGACCCGCCCCGGCCCCGACCTGCCGGGCCGTCCGTGACGGAAGGGTGAACCTTCCGCGAACACGGGGGTGAACTGACCGCTGCGACCTGGGTATGTTCATGGGCCGTGGCGCCACCTATGGAGCAATCCGTCCTGAATCTGTTCGCCCTCGTGAGGGAATCGATGGCCCGGGCGACCTGGGCTCTGCTGAACGGGGATATGGAGTTGGGCCAGGCGGTGGTCGACGGGGATCAAGAGGTTGACGACATGACCGCCGAGCTGGAGCTCCTGGTCTGGTCGCGCATCGAGGCCGACGACCTCGACCCCGTCGCTCTGCGGCAACTCGTGGGGATACTCCTCATCCTCCCCGAGCTGGAACGCAGCGCCGACCTCGCTGAGCACATCGCCCAGAGGGCGCTTTCGAACATCGGTGCGGACATGACACCGGTTGCCCGCGGCATCGTGCAGCGGATGTCCGAGGTGGCGGCCGAGATGTGGCAGTCCACGGCCGACGCCTACACGGGGAACGATGCGGGGGGACTCGAGCTCCACGAGGCGGACGAGGAGTTGGACATCCTCCACGATCGTCTGACGACCGAGATCGGCAAGGGAGGGATGGCCACGACCGTGACCGCCCAGGTGACGCTGATCTCCCGCTTCTACGAACGGCTCGGAGACCACGCCGTCAACCTCAGCCGGCGGATTGCCGCCCTGCAGAGGTAACGGCGACCGTCGGTTCGGACTCACCCCGGCGGGGTCCCGGTGCGACCGCTCGGGCCCGTGCTCACTCGGAACGCAGCAGCACGGCTGTCGGGGTGTGGGCGGCGATGCGCGCCGGCACGGCCGCGACGACGTTGGCGAGCACGACGGCACCGACGGCGATGGCAACGACGTACAGCGCTGGGATGCTCGTCACGGGAACCGCGTGGATCGCCTCGGCGAAGGCGTTCCACAGGACATGCCCGAGGACGATGCCCAGGGGAACCCCGATGATCGTGCCGATGGCGACCGTGACGCTCGACTGCCAGGCGACGATGGTGCCGAGCTGGCGCCCGGACAGACCCAGGGTCTTCAGGATGGCCAGGTCCCGGCGGCGCCGCCGGACAGAGGCCACGAGTGTCGTGCCCAGTGCGAGTGCCGCTCCGAGAGCGAGGCTCGCGCCGAGAACGGCCGGGATCACCACGATGGAATGGGAATCGACGATCTCCTCCGGACGCAACACCGAGATCACGCCTCCCGCCGCGCCCTGGTCGGGCGAGTTCGGGTTGTTGATCGTCCGAACCACTCCCGCCAGTGAGCGCAGCGCCTCCTCCGGCGCCCCGGCCGTCCGAATGAGATAGGCGTTGGGCCCCGGAACGGTGTTGCCCTGGGTGTTGCGGACCGAGACCGGGATCAATCGGTAATCGAAGATGGCGCCGATGCCCATGCCCGGTCCGACGAGGGCCGGCATGGTGGCGGTTCCGCCGATGGTCAAGTGGGTCGAGCTACTCCCGCCGGCGCTGACGTCCACGGTGCTCCCAACGTGCCTCCCCAGTGCGGTCATCGTCGCCGTGCCCAGCACGATTTGGTCGGGGGCCTGCAATTCGTGACCGCTCAGGAGAGGTGGGGCCACGGAGGCGTTCGGGTTGGGCCGGGAGGTCCTCGTCACCGGCGAAGCCGGAGAGCAATGCGTAGTTCCAGTTCCACCCGTACAGGCTCGGATGGGTGACAAGGTTGTTCAGGCTCGAGCCGAACACCACAGTGCTCAAGATCACGACGACTGCCAGGGTGGCGCCGAGAATGGCCGACCGTACCGGCACGGGGTCCCGGTCACCCGGGTCGATGGCGAAACGGACGCCGGTCACCGCGGACACCGGGAGTCCCGACGACGCCGCGAGACGCGACCCCGCGGAGGCAGGGCGGATCACCCGCGCGACACGGCTTCGACGGTGGGGATCGAGCAAGTAGGCCTCGAGGACGGCGACGCCGGAGAGCACCAGGACCAGGGCCATGAACCCCAGACCGAGCACGGTCCAATCGGCGGCGACACTCACGGGATAGACCGGGCGTACCGGCCCGAGTGGAAAGAGCGGTGAGATGGCGATCGCCACGCCGACCGCCAGGACGCAGCCCACGAGCGCCGCACAGATGATCCCCGTGACGGCGTCGGCCATCGTCATGACGGGCCCGGCACCCAGAGCGCGGAGCAGGGCGGTCTCGTCGGTGTGCCGGCGGAGCTGGCGGCCGACAACCTGAAGGGCGACGATCAGCAGGGACAAGGCCGCGAGCGCGCCGAATACCGCCAGCGCGACCGACACCGGCTTGATCGCCCGGTCGGCAGTCGCGATGGCCGGGCCGTTGGTCTGGAAACCTCCCACTGATGTCACGGCGAGACCCAGGCGGTTCAGCTCGGATTCCACCGCGCCCGCATGAGCGCTGCCTCCGACGAGCTTCAGCGCGCTGATGGAGTAGTAGGCGCAGCACGTGGCAACCTGGCGCGTCAGGGCCGGCGACAGGAGAACAGTGGCCGAGCCGAGGCTGTCGTAGTCGTCCTCGTCGACGTCCTCGGGGAAGACGACGGTGCCGACGATCCTGACGGTGGCCACCTTCACCGCGGGCAGGCTCGAGGGACCGGTGGGCGAGCTCATCTCAATCTCCTGGGCGTCGGAGTTGAGGCCGATCCGCACAACCGATCCGACGTGCAGCCCCATCTCGGTCGCGGCCTGGGCGTTCATGACCGCCTCCGCCGGATCTTCGGGGTTCGCGAGCCTGCCGGACACGAGGTGGGCGCTGTCCTGGGTGGTGTACTCGCCACCCATGGCACCAATCAACGCCGGCGGCTTCTCGCCGGGTTGCGAATGGCTCTGGACCCCGTGGACGAAGTCGAGGTTTCCATCGAACCCCACAACCGCTTGCTCGCTGCGCACGAAGGGCAGGTCGAGGATCCTGGCCTCGGTCGTCGGGTTGTAGCCGACCGAAGACCCAAGGGCAGGGTTCGCGAATGCGGTGAAGATCTCCAGGTCGTACGGGTTGGTGGATTCCAGATACGTCACGTACGACGCCTGGGTCCGCCGGGCGCCGGCGATCGACCCCAGTGCGATGCCGCCGAGCAGTCCGATGAGGGCGACCACCGTGAGGTACCCGCCCCACCGCCGCCGGAATGTGGACCGGAACCGGTAGAGCGTGGCGCGCAGAACGGAGGCCGTCACGGCTCTCCTCCTGGTCCGGCGTGGTGCTAGCACCCTCGGGACCGGGTCCAGGGCTTTTCGCGCTCCCGCTCCCACCTAGGGGCCAGGTCGTTCCGGCCCATGACCCGCGGACTGGGGGAAGATGGCCCCATGTCGACCGGCTCCGAGCCCCGTCAGGAGCAGCAGAAGGCCGGTCAGGGCGAGCCCCGCTGGCCGATGGCGCTCGCCGTCATCGCGACGGGCGTGCTCCGGGCAACACTGCCCCACCAGCTGCGCAACGGCGACGCCGCCTGGCTCTTCCTGGCCCTCCTCGTCGTGCTCCTGGCCGCGCTCATCATCGGCGACCCCGGACGCATCGACCGGGACCGCCCGTGGCTCCACAACCTGACCAGCGTGCTCATCGGGCTGATCACCCTCGCCAACGCGGATGCGGCCGTCCGGCTCGTAGTGGGCATCGTCGACGTCTCCAACTTCACCCAGAACGCCAAGGTGTTGCTGGCCAGTGGCGCCGCCATCTGGCTCACCAACATCATCGCCTTCGCGCTGTGGTTCTGGAACCTCGACCGGGGTGGGCCGGCGGCGCGCTCCGCGGGCAAGGGCCCCAGCGCTGCCCTGATCTTCCCCGAGATGCTGCACCCGCAGCACGTAGGAGAGGGCTGGTACCCCACATTCGTCGACTACTTCCACTTCGCGTTCGCCACCGCCGCCGCCTTCAGCCCGACCGACGTGTCGGCGGTCAAGACCTGGGCCAAGCTCATGATGATGGTCGAGTCGGCCGTCTCCCTCGTCGTCGGGATCCTCGTCGTCGCGCGCGCCGTCAACATCTTGAAGTGACCCACGACCCGGCCCACTACTCGGTGGGTACTACGACCACCACGTCGTGGTCCACCACCTCCACCACGGGCGCAGCGGTCACGACGACCAAGCCCCGCCGACCGTGCTGAGCGCGGCGTGCTCAAGCCCGGCACCCCGGTCGCCGTGACCATGCACCACTGCCCCCAGTGAGCAGAGGAGCGGACGCCGGCGGCCCGCCCCCCGCGGGCACGGTGGCCGACCCGCTCGCCCTCTCGAGCGGGCGCGGGCGCTGGGTGGTGGCCGCCACGGTGCTCGGCTCGGGGATCGCGCTGCTCGATTCGACCGTCGTCGGCATCGCGCTTCCCTCCATCGGACGCGACTTCCACGGGGGCGTCGGCACGCTGCAATGGGTCGTGACCGGCTACGCCCTGACGCTGGCCGCCTTCCTCCTCCTCGGTGGGTCACTCGGGGACCGCTACGGCCGCAAACGGGTCTTCTCGGTCGGGGTCGTCTGGTTCGCCGCCGCCTCGGCCTGCTGTGGCCTCGCCCCCGGCGCCGGGCTGCTCATCACCGCCCGGGTAGTCCAGGGCGTCGGTGGCGCGCTGCTCGCCCCGGCCAGCCTGGCCATCCTGCAGGCGTCGTTCCGCGCCGAGGACCGCGCCCGCGCCATCGGCGCCTGGTCGGGGTTGAGCGGTGTGGCCGCCGCGGCCGGCCCGCTCGTCGGGGGCTCCCTGATCGCCATCGGCTCGTGGCGCTGGGTCTTCTTCATCAATCTCCCCGTGGCCGCCGTCGTCCTCGTCGTCACCGCCCGCCACGTGCCCGAGTCGAGGGACCCGACGAGCAGCGGCCGTATCGACGCCGCCGGCGCCTCCCTGGCCGTGGTGTTCCTGGCCGGCCTCACCTACGGGCTCATCGAGGCACCGACCCGCGGGTGGTCGAGCCCGGCGGTGGTCGCCTCCCTCACCGTCGCCGCCGTGGCGGCTCCCGCCTTCCTCGTCGTCGAGCACCGCCGCGCCCGCCCCATGCTCCCGCTCGGGCTGTTCCGCTCCCGCCAGTTCAGCGGGGCCAACGCCGTGACCTTCGCCGTCTACGGCGCCCTCGGCGGTGCCCTGTTCCTACTTCCGGTGGAGTTGCAGATCGTGAAGCACTACAGCCCGCTCGAGTCCGGGCTCGCCCTGTTGCCGGTGACGCTCGTCATGCTCACCCTGTCGGCCCGCTCCGGCGCGCTGTCGGCGCGCATCGGCCCCCGCCTCCAAATGACGGTGGGACCGCTCGTCGTCGGCGCCGGCCTGGCGCTGCTGACGCAGGCCACCCAACCCGGGAGCTACTGGAGCGAGGTCTTCCCGGCCGTGCTGCTCTTCGCCTTCGGCCTCGCCGTGACCGTCGCCCCCCTCACGGCCACCGCCATGGGCGCGGCGCCGGCCGAGCACTCCGGCATCGCGTCGGCGGTCAACAACGTCGTGGCCCGGGCGGCGGGGCTCCTGGCGGTCGCCGTGCTCCCGCTGCTCGCCGGCCTCACCGGTGCCGCCGCGCTCGGCGCCACCGAGCTCGCGGCGGGGTTCCGGACCGCGATGCTCATCTCCGGCGTCGTCTGTGCCGCCGGCGGCCTCATCGCCGCCCTGACCATCCGTAACCCCGCCCGCGCCCCGGCCCACGTCCGCGACGACGAGCCCTGCTGGTCGTGCGGCGTCAGCGGCCCACCGCTCCGGCCGACGCTGGCGGCCGCCGGAGATGCCCCGGGCTAAGTCAACGTGCGGGTCGTCCCCGCGTCGACAAAGGTAGGCCCATGCCACGCACCGCCCGCACGGCCGCGCCGCAGGTCTTCGCCCCGGCCCCGCTCGGCCCGCTCACGCTGCGCAACCGCATCATCAAGGCGGCCACCTTCGAGGGCGTGATGCCCGGCGGCACCGTCACCGACGAGCTCATCGGGTTCCACCGCCGGGTGGCCGCCGGCGGCGCCGCCATGTCGACGGTGGCCTATCTCGCCGTGTCACCCGAGGGGCGCACCGACCGCCACTGCCTGCTCCTCGACCAGGCCACCGTGCCGGGGCTGCGCCGACTCACCGACGCCGTCCACGCCGAAGGCGCCGCGGTGGCGGCCCAGATCGGTCACGCCGGGCCGGTCGCCAACGCGCGCTCCAACCGGGCTCCCGCCCTCTCCCCCTCGGGCGGCTTCACGCCCATGGGCTCGCGCCTGCGCGCCGTCGACGTGGCCGGCATCGAGCGCATCACCGAGGACTACCGGCGGGCCGCCGCACTGGCGGTGGAGGCCGGCTTCGATTCCATAGAGGTGCACGTCGGGCACAACTACCTCCTCAGCGCGTTCTTGAGCCCCAAGCTCAACCGCCGCGACGACCAGTTCGGCGGCTCGGTGGAGAACCGCGCCCGCTTCGCCCGCCACGTGCTGCGCACCGTGCGCGACGCCGCGGGCCCCAAGACGGCGGTGACGGCGAAGCTCAACATGGCGGACGGCGTGGCCGGCGGCCTGTGGCTCGATGAGAGTGTCGAGATCGCCGCGCTCTTCGAGTCCGACGGCGCGCTCGACGCGCTGGAGCTCACCGGGGGCAGCTCGCTCGCCAACCCCATGTACCTCTTCCGGGGCGACGCGCCGCTCGCCGAGTTCGGCGCCACGCTCCCGCCGGCCGTCCGGCTCGGGTTCCGCGTCGTCGGCAGCCGCTTCCTGAAGTCCTACCCCTATGAGGAGGCCTTCTTCCTCCCCTACGCGCGGCAGTTCCGGCGCGCCCTGTCCACCCCGCTCATCCTCCTCGGCGGCATCACGGAGCTGGCGACCATCGAGTCGGCATTGGCCGAGGGCTTCGCGTTCGTCGCCATGGCCCGTGCCCTGCTGCGCGAGCCCGACCTGCCGAACCGGATGCAGGCGGGCACGTCGACCACGTCGCTGTGCATCCACTGCAACAAGTGCATGCCCACCATCTACTCGGGCACGCGCTGCGTCCTGGTGGCCGACCGCCCCGGTTCGGACTAGGCCCCGACCGGCGGCCGGCGCGCCGCCCACGGGGCAGCCTCTTCGAGCTGTCCCGCCAGCGAGAGCAGTGTCTCCTCGTCGCCGAAGCGGCCCACGAACTGCACGCCGATCGGCAGCCCGCCTTCGTTCCAGTGCAGCGGCAACGAGATCCCGGGCTGGCCCGTCACGTTGAACGGCGGCGTGAAGGGCACATAAGCCGCGGCGCGGAAGAGCCCGGTCAGCGGTTCGCCCGGTGGCGAGTCGAAGGTGCCCAGTGGCGCCGGGGGCTCGCCGAGCGTCGGGGTCAGCAGGACGTCGATCCCCTCGAAGTACTCGGCGATCTGGCGGCTGATCTTCTGCAGCTCCTGGACCGAGGTGAGGTACTGGCCCCCGTTGACGGAGCGGCCGAGCTCGGTGAGGGCCCAGCTCAACGGCTCGAGGTCACCCTCCGCCACGCTCCGCCCCACCCGGGCCTCCCAGTCGGCGACGGCCCAGGCGTTGCTGCAGGCCCATTGGTTGATGAAGTGGGTCGTGAAGGCGTCGCCGTCGACGGAAAGCGCGGCCTCCTCCACCTGGTGCCCGAGTGACTCGCACAGCGACGCCGTGGCGCGGACGGCCGCCACACAGTCGGCGTGCACCTCGCTGCCGGTGGGCGACGCCGACATGACCGCCACGCGCAGCGGTGGCGGTGTGGTCGCGGCGGCCGCGGCGAATGACGGGCCGCGCAGTGGCGGGGCCCAGTAGGGATCACCGGGGACCGGGCCGGAGGTGACGTCGAGAATGGCCGCCGAGTCGCGCACCGAGCGCGACACGACGTGCTCGACCACCAGCCCGCCCATCATGTCGCCGTACTGCGGGGCCAGCGAGTTGCGCCCCCGGGTCGGCTTCAAGCCGACGAGGCCGCAGCACGAGGCGGGAATCCGGATCGACCCCCCGCCGTCGTTGGCGTGCGCGACCGGCACCATGCCCGACGCCACGGCGGCGGCCGAGCCACCGGAGGAGCCGCCGGTCGAGTGCTCCGTGTTCCACGGGTTGCGCGAGGGGCCGAAGCGGCGCGGCTCGGCGGTCGGCAGGATCCCGAGCTCCGGCGTGTTGGTCTTGCCGCAGATCACGAAGCCGGCGTCGATGTATCGCTGCGTCAGCTCCTGGGTCACCGTCGAGGTGTAGTCACCCGAGAAGTCGGTCCCCTCGTTGAACGGCGTGCCCGCGAGCTCGGCGCCGAGATCCTTCAAGAGAAAGGGCACGCCCCGGAAGGGCCCGTCGGGCAGGTCGCCCGCCGTCTCGGCCCGGGCCCGGTCGAAGAGCTCGTGGATGACCGCGTTGAGATGCGGGTTCAGCTTCTCAATCCGCGTGATCGCCTCGCCGACGAGCTCGGCCGGCGAGACCTCCTTCGTGCGGACCAGCTCCGCCTGTGCCGTCGCGTCCAGCCATGCCGTGTCCTCGCTCATGGGGCCACGGTAGCGAGGTGCGCGGCGGCGCGCCCCGCCGCCGGCTCAGGCGCTCACGGGCTCGGCCGCGCGTTCCGGCCGCCGCGCGCCGGTCCGGACGGCGACGGCCTCGGTCACCGTCACGTCGGCCCCGCAGGCCAGGCAACGCCGGCGGTCGTCGAGCTCGCCGCCGCAGTCGCGGTGCTGGAGGATCATGGGCCGCTCACCCTCCAGCCCGTAGCGGTCCCCCCACTGCAGGAGGGCGACGAGCACCGGCCACAGGTCGGCGCCCTTCTCGGTCAGGCGGTACTCGCTGCGCAACGGGCGCTCCTGGTAGGGGCGCTTCACGAGGATCCCCTCCTCGACGAGCCGCTCGAGGCGGGCCTGGAGGATGTTGCGCGCCACGCCGAGGTCGCGCTGGAGGTCGTCGAAGCGCCGGATGCCCAGGAAGACGTCGCGGATGATCAGCAGCGTCCAGCGCTCGCCCACGACCTCGAGCGTCGAGGCGACCGGGCAGTACTGGCTCGAGTAGTCACGGTTCAGCATCCCCCCAGTATACAGCGGATTCCGGCCAGAGCGTTGTTTTATGAAACTTTCTCCCATACAGTACGTTTTATGACAGAACTCGCTCTGCGTCCCACCGCTCCGGCCGAGCGCTCCCGCCCGGTCCTGACCGCCCTCATCGTGCTGACGGGGGTCTTCCTCTCGTCCCTCGACCTCTTCATCGTCAACATCGCCTTCCCGAGCATCTCGGCGAGCTTCCACGGCGAGAACCTGAGCTCGCTCTCGTGGGTGCTCAGCGCCTACACGATCGTCTTCGCCGCCGCCCTGGTGCCGGCCGGCCGCTGGGCCGACAGGGCCGGGCGCAAGAAGGCCTTCCTCATCGGCCTGGCGATCTTCACCGCCTCCTCCGCACTGTGCGCGCTCGCCCCCTCGCTCGGCTTCCTCGTCGCTGCTCGCGTCCTGCAGGCCACCGGCGGCGCGCTCATGCTGCCCACCTCCCTCGGCCTGCTCCTGCCCGCCTTCGGCCCCGAGCGCAGGGGAGCCGCCATCGGGCTCTGGTCGGCCGTCGGCGGTGCGGCCGCCGCCTTCGGTCCCCCCATCGGCGGTCTCCTGGTGCAGGTCAGCTGGCGCTGGGTCTTCCTGGTGAACCTGCCGTTCAGCGTGCTGGCCCTCGTGTTCGGGATCCGCCTGCTGCGCGAGGTGCGCGACCCGGCGGCGCACAAGGCCGACCTGCTCGGCGCCGCGCTGCTCTCGGTGGCGGTGGCCAGCCTGGTGGCCGCCATCGTCGAGGGCTCGGACTGGGGTTGGCTCAGCGCGCGGATCGTCGGCGCCTTCGCGCTCGCCGTCGCCTCGAGCGCCTGGCTCGTCGTGCGCTCTTTCCGCCACCCCAACCCCATCATCGAGCCGGCCGTGATCCGGCACCGCGCTGTCGCTCTAGCCGATGTGAGCTCGCTCGCCTTCTTCAGCGGGTTCGGCGCGCTGGTGCTCGGTGGCGTGCTGTTCCTCACCGGGGTGTGGCACGAGTCGATCCTGCGCGCCGGCTTCATGATCGCCCCCGGCCCGCTTCTCGCCGCGCTGACCGCCTTCCCCGCCGGGTTGCTCGGGGCCCGCGTCGGGCACCGCGCCGTCGGCACGGTGGGCTCCATGCTCTTCGCGGCCGGCGGGTTGTGGTGGATCACCCACGCCGGGGCGGTGCCGGACTGGGCCGGCGCCTACCTCCCGGGCAGCATCGTCAGCGGCATCGGCGTGGGGCTCATGCTCCCCGCGCTCGGCGGTGCCGCCACCGCCCCGCTTCCCCCGCAGCGCTTCGCCACGGGCTCCGCCCTCTACGCCATGACCCGCCAGATCGGCATCGCCCTCGGGGTGGCCGGTCTGGTCGCCATCCTCGGCACCGCCACGGGCGCGTCCGCCGTCGCGGCCTTCCACCACGCCTGGATCTTCATGATGGCCTGCGGCCTGCTGGCCGGCGCCGTCCTGCAGGGCATCGGCGCCCGCGTCAGCGAGACCGCCGACGCGGGCGCCGTGGCGCTGGACGAGGCGCCGGCGATGGACCCGGCGGCCTACGCGCTCGCAGCCGGCAAGTAGGAGGGGTTCGCCACCAACAGCTGGTCGCGCGCCGACGCCGCGAGGGCGGAGGCCACCGGCTCCCACCCGTCGTCGAAATCACCGGCCCGGATGGCCGCCGCCAGGGCGGCGTCATCGGTGATCCCGAGGTCACGCAGCCGGTAGGCGTGGGCAGTGGCGATCTCGTGGCCCAACAGGAGCTCGCGCTCCACGACGGCCAGCGCGTTGCGCGCCACCCGCGCCTCGAAGCGCGCCCCACCTTCGCTGCGCTCCATCACGTTGGCCTCGAGGTACTCGCGCACGGCCTCGACCAGCTCGGCCGCCGTCGGCCTCCCGAAGGGGGCCACCGGGCTGCCCTTGCCCACGGGCTCGGGGGCGGAGTCGCCCGGCGCCACACCGAGCAGCGTGAAGAGGTCCCACTCGCTCTCGCAGACCCGGCGCCCGATGGCGGCCAGCTCCACCGAGCGGGTCGACCCGCTCAGGTGCGCGGAGGCCTGCAGCGAGCAGATGACCGCCCATTTCACCGTGGCGTGCACCTGCCACCAGTGCACCCGCTCGCGGTCTATCGCCTCGCCGCCGGCCGCCGCGTACGACCCCAGGAGCCCTTCCATGGAGCCGAAGCCACCCACCTCGTCGCTGCCGCCGAAGCGCCAGGCCGGCGCGCACAGCCACCCGATGTCCTCGGCCGGGTCGCCCGCGTGGGCCAGCTCCCAGTCGAGCACGCCTCGCAGGCCCTCGGGGCCGACGAGGAAGTTGCCGAAGCGGAAGTCACCGTGCACCGTCACCCGCGGCCCGGCCGCGGGGCGGTGCCGGTCCAGCCAGCGCACGCCGAGCTCGAGCGCGGGGCGCGCCTCGCCCAGCGCGTCCAGGAAGGGCAGCGGGTCACCCAGGGGGTCGGCGGTCGGGAGGCCGTCGATCGCCCCGGGGTCGATGGTGTGGATGGCGGCCAGCGCGCCGGCGCACTGTGCCGTGAGCGCGCGCCGGGCGCCGGCCCACTCCGCGTCGCGCAGGATCTTGCGCGGGATGGTCTCCCCCTCCAAGCGCTCGACCACCAGCCAGTCGGCGCCCAGGTCGTCGCCCACGCCCATGGCCACGACCGCGGGCGCCGGAACCCCCACCGCGCGCGCCGCCTCGAGCAGCGCACGCTCCATCGGCACCTTCCCGCCCCCGGCGCCGAGGTCGCCCCGGTCCATCTGGAGGATGAGCCGGCGCGGCGCGGCGCCGGGCACTTCCAGCTCGAACGCGCTCGTCACCCGCGAGGCGCCGCCGGAGAGCCGGAGCAGGTCGCGCACGGTCCCACCGAGATGCGCGCCGAGCGCCGCCACGATCTCGTCGCCGCTCAGCCGTGCCATCACCTGCGCCGACTAGGTGACGGGGACGACGGGCCTCCCGCCGTCGTCGAGCTGGTGCAGGTATTCGCAGATGCCGTA